>VERS01000133.1 GCA_018882545.1 Mycobacterium sp. | reverse complement strand
GGCGGAGGGTACCGACAACACCCACGAGGCCGAGGCGTTCATGGCGGCGGCGCAGCGCCTCGCCACCGCGACATCCATTGACCTCGCCGTGGCGCGCGCGCACTCCGCCAGTCGCACCACAGCACAGCAACCGACCCAGCGCACGATCACCATCGGCGAGCCGGGAAGCCGCGGTCTGCGCACCTATGTGCAACTGTTCGCCGTCATCGCCGACGCCAATGACGTGCGATGCGACGTCGCCTCCAACTCCACCTTTGTCTACGCCTACGGCTTCCCGGAGGACATCGACGCCACCCATGCGCTCTACGCCAGCCTGGTGGTCCAGATGGTCCGCTCGTGTGACGCCTACCTGTCCACCGGAGCGCACAAGCCGACCCCGACGATCACGGCCCGGCTGAACTTCCAACTCGCCTTCGGCACCCGGATCGGCCACCGGCTCTCCGAGGCCCGCGATGAGGCCAAGCGTGAGGCGACCAAGAAGAAGAATGCTTCACCCGGAACCGCACTGGCGTTGCGCAACAAGGACCTCGAGTTGCGCGATCACTACCGGCGCGAGTCCAGCGCACGGGGCACGTGGCGCGCCACCAGTGCGACGGCCGGCTACTCGTCGGCTGCCCGGCGCGCCGGTGACCGCGCGGGACGCCAGGCCCGGTTGGGCGCCAGTCCCGAACTTCCCGGCGCGCGCTCACGGTTGTCGCGCTGAACGGTGAACCCCGGCCGCCGTCTTCCGCAGCGCGACACCCAGCGGTCCCGGGTCTATGCCGCCGAGCAGTTCGTCCGGACGCTTTTCGACCGAGCCGCCCAGCACAACGCAGCCACCGTCGACTTCTTCGGGGAGGCGATCACGCTCCCACCAGAGGCGCGCTTCGCATCGGTGGAGTCGATTCAGCGCTATGTCGACCGGGTTCTGGCGCAACCTGCCGTTGCCGGTATCCGCCCCGGTGCCGGGCCGGTCCGGGTGCGGGCGCGGCGGGCGGCGACCGCCGCGCACTATGAGAGGCCTGCGGGCAATTCCGCCGCCCCCGCGGTGATCGCGGTGCCCGAAAGCCTGGACGCTGAGTGGGCGATGCGCGAGTTGGTCGTGTTGCATGAGGTCGCCCACCATCTCTGTGATCCTGATGCCGCAGCGCACGGATCTGATTTCATAGCCACCTTTTGTGCGTTGGCCACGGCTGTCATGGGCCCGGAAGCCGGCCACGTACTGAGGGTGGTGTACGCCAAAGAGGGGGTGCGCTGAAGCGAACCGGTCCCGGGGTCGGGTTGACAGTGGCGCGACAGTCGGGCCAGTGTGACAGTCGTGGATGAGGTGATCGGGCCTGACCAGTGGCTCGGTGTCGAGACCCTGCTGGATCGGCTGCTCCTCGATAACGACGCCGCACTGGAGGCGACGCTGAGCGACTCCCAGTCCGCTGGGCTGCCGCCGATCGAGGTCTCCGCCCAGACTGCCAGGCTGCTCTACCTCATGGTCCGGATCAGCGGGGCACGGCGAGTCCTGGAGGTCGGCACCCTGGCCGGCTTCAGCACCATCTGCCTGGCCCGCGGCGTCGGCGCCGAGGGCGCGGTGGTGACCCTGGAGGCCAGCAGCCGCCACGCCGAGGAGGCTCGGCGCAACCTGGTCCGGGCCGGGGTGTCTGACCGGGTCGACATCGTGGTCGGTCGTGCCCTGGACACCCTGCCCGGCCTGTCGGGTGTCTTCGATCTGGTGTTCATCGACGCCGACAAAGAGAACAACGCCCGCTACGTCGAACACGCGGTCAGGCTCAGCCGGTCGGGCACGGTCATCATCGTCGACAACGCGGTGCGCTCAGGACGCATCGTCGACCCCGACGAACATGACCATCAGGCCCGGGGGGTCCTGGCGATGCTGGAACTGGTGGGGGACCATCCGCGGCTGGAGGCCGCAGCGATCCAGACCGTCGGGGCCAAGGGCTGGGACGGATTCCTTCTGGCCAGGGTCAAGTAGTCCCGGTCAGCCCGCCATCACCTCCACCGGTACCCCGTTGAGCACGGCGGTACCCGACAGCGGCTCGATCAACGAACTGTCCAGCAGACTGTTGACATTCACCCCGGGCTGGGCGGCAGCGACCGACAGCCGGGTGCCCGGCGCGGTATGCCCCCATCCGTGCGGCAGTGACACCACGCCCGGCCGGATGGTGTCGGTGATCTCCACCGGAACCTCCAGCTTGCCGGCCGGGCCGGTGACCACCGCGATGTCGGTCAGGCCGAGTCGGGCGGCGTCG
Organism: Mycobacterium sp.; assembly: GCA_018882545.1. GTDB lineage: Bacteria > Actinomycetota > Actinomycetes > Mycobacteriales > Mycobacteriaceae > Mycobacterium. The sequence goes on along the minus strand of VERS01000133.1, from coordinate 4,194 downwards.
TCGGGGTGGATCTGCAGGGTGCACCGGTTGGTGCCGCCGGCCAGCGCAGGCAGGTTGTGCATCCAGCTGTTGTTCGAGCGCAGGTGCCGGCGCCCGATCAGCAGCAGGCCGTCGGGTCGGGAGTCCAGCGACTCCAGCAGTCGCGGGACGTCGGCCAGGATCGGTTCGGGTGCCAGTTCCACCTTGCCGGAGGGGGTTTTCAGGACTTCCGGGATGCGCGGGGTGAGCGGCCCCAGGTCGACACCGTGCGGGTTGTCCTTGAGCCGTTGCAGATTCAGGCCGTCGGGCCGGGCGCCGAAGGCGTCCCCGAACGGGCCCAGCCGCAGCATCATGTCCAGCCGGCGTTCATAGCCCGGGCCGTCGGGCAGCATCGCGACCAGTTCGGCGATCTCGCGCCCGGCCACCGGTGAGGTGGGGTCACCGACCTCCTTGTCCAGTACGGCCGCGACGATCTGATCGTCAACCAGTTTCGGGTCGGCGTCGACGCCGAGTCCCAGCATGCCCAACACCAGCCGGCAGATGATCTCCACCTCGTCGGGCCGGTCATCGGGCAGGGCGAACACCGGCGGTGAGTACCGAGCGTTGCTGCGGACGGAAACACCGGAAAGCGCCACATCGAAGTGGGCGGTATGAGAGGGCGGCGGCGGCGGCAGGATGACGTCGGCGTGGCAGGTGGTCTCGTTGAGGTAGGGATCGATGGACACCATGAAGTCCAGCTGGTCCAATGCGGCGGCCAGCCGGTCCCCGTCCGGAGCGGACAGCACCGGGTTGCCGGCGATGCTCACCAGCGCGCGGATCCGCCCAGCCCCCGGTGTATCGATCTCCTCGGGCAGCAGCGCCGCCGGGATCTCCGAGATCACCTCCGGGCGGCCGGACACCCGGCTGTGCCAGCGGCCGGTGGTGAAGCCGCGGCCGGGCCGTGCCGGTCGCGGCGCGGCACCGATCGGGGAGGTGCTGAACATGGCCCCGCCGGGAGTATCCAGACTGCCGGTCAGGACGTTGATCACGTCCAACAGCCAACTGGTCAGAGTGCCGAACAGCACCGTGGAAGTGCCGATCCGGCCGTAGACACACGTTCGCGGCCCGGCGGCGATATCGCGTGCCAGCTCGCGGATCTGGTCCGCGCTGACCCCGCAGTGCGCGGCGACTGCCTCCGGCGGAAAGTCCCGCGCCGCGGCGCGAACCCGTTCCACACCGATGACGTGGTCGGCCAGCGTCCCCAGGGCCGGGTCGGCCAGATCCTCGTCGAACAGCACGTTGACCACCGCGAAGAGCAGCGCCGCATCGGTGCCCGGGTGCGGGGCGATGTGCCGGTCGGCGATCTCGGCGGTGCGGGTCCGGTTGGGGTCGATGACGGTGAGCCGACCGCCTCGGCGTCTGAGGGCTTTGAGCTTCCCGCCGAAATCGGCTGCGGTGGCGACACTTCCGTTGGACACCAGCGGGTTGGCCCCGATCACCACGAGGTGGTCGGTGCGGTCCAGGTCCGGCACGGTGAACGCGAAGGGATTCCCGTACAGATAGCCGCAGGCGACGTGCTTGGGCATCTGATCGAGCGTGCTGGCCGAGAACACCTGTCGGGTTTTCAGAGCACGCACCAGTTGCGGCGCGTACAGACCGCCGGCGATCGTGTGCGCGTTGGGATTTCCCAGGTAGACACCCACCGTGGCGTCGGCATCGGCCTGCACCCGCCGCAGGCCCTCGACGGCGGCCGCGAGCGCGTCGGCCCAATCGGTCTCCACCAGTTGGCCGTCCCGGCGCACCAGCGGGGTGCGCAACCGGTCGGGGTCGTTGTCCAGTTCGGCGAAACTCGCGCCCTTCGGGCAGATGTAGCCGCGGCTGAAGACGTCATCGCGGTCCCCGCGGGCCCCGGTCACCCGCTCGGTGCCGGCCTCCTCGGTGACCGTCAGGACCAACCCGCAGGTCGCCTCACAGAGCGGACAGATGCGAAGGGCGGTGCGGCTCATCTTGCCACTGTGCGCCTCCGCGGAGCACCAGGCAAGCTTTCGGGGCGACGGAGCGCCGGTCAGTCGCAGACCGCGCCGCCGGCCGCCGAGCCGACCAGCTTGCAGTATTTGGCCAGCACACCGCGGGTGTAGCGCGGCGGCGGCGGGGTGAAGCCGACCTTGCGTGCGTCGAACTCAGCGCCGTCGACGACGATGTCCAAGCTCTGGTTGGCCACGTCGAGCCGGATGCGGTCGCCGTCGGCGACGAACGCGATCGGCCCGCCGTCGACGGCCTCGGGGGCCACATGACCCACGCACAGCCCGGTGGTGCCGCCGGAGAACCGACCATCGGTGAGCAGCAGCACATCTTTGCCCAGACCGGCGCCCTTGATGGCTGCGGTAATGGCCAGCATCTCGCGCATACCGGGACCACCCTTGGGTCCCTCGTAGCGGATCACCACGACGTCACCGGCTGTGATCGTGCCGTCCTCCAGAGCGTCCATGGCCGCGCGCTCGCCGTCGAAAACCCTTGCTGTGCCCTCGAATACACTGGAGTCGAAGCCCGCGGACTTGACCACTGCACCCTCCGGCGCCAACGAGCCGTGCAGGATCGTGATGCCCCCGGTGGGGTGAATCGGGGCGTCCAGGGCGCGCAGCACCTTGCCGTCTGGATCCGGCGGGGCGATGTGGGCCAGATTCTCGGCCATGGTCCGCCCTGTCACGGTCAAGCAGTCCCCGTGCAGCAGGCCGGCGTCGAGCAGAGCTTTCATCACCACCGGTACGCCCCCGATCCGGTCGACGTCGCTCATCACATGCGACCCGAACGGCTTGACGTCGGCCAGGTGCGGCACCCGGGCGCCGATCCGGCTGAAGTCGGCCAGGGCAAGCTCGACCTCGGCTTCGTGAGCGATGGCGAGCAGGTGCAGTACGGCGTTGGTCGACCCGCCGAAGGCCATGACCACCGCGACGGCGTTCTCGAAGGCCTCCCTGGTCAGGATGTCGCGGGCGGTGATCCCCCGCCGGAGCAGCTCGACGACGGCGATGCCGCTGCGCCGGGCGTAGCCGTCGCGTCGCCGGTCGGTGGCCGGTGGGGCGGCGCTACCGGGCAGCGAAAGGCCCAGTGCCTCCCCGACGCTGGCCATCGTATTGGCGGTGTACATGCCGCCGCAGGCACCCTCGCCGGGGCAGATCGCCCGCTCGATGGCATCGACGTCTTCACGGGACATCAGGCCCCGCGCACACGCGCCGACCGCCTCGAACGCGTCGATGATGGTGACTTCACGCTCGGTGCCGTCGGACATCCGGGCGAAACCCGGCAGGATCGAGCCGGCATAGAGGAACACCGCGGCCAGGTCCAGGCGCGCGGCGGCCATCATCATCCCGGGCAGGGATTTATCGCACCCGGCGAGCATCACCGTCCCATCCATCCGCTCGGCCTGCATCACGGTCTCGACGCTGTCGGCGATGACCTCCCTGGACACCAGCGAAAAGTGCATACCCTCGTGGCCCATGGCGATCCCGTCGGAAACCGAGATCGTGCCGAACTTCATCGGAAAGCCACCGGCCTCGAAGACGCCGTCCTTGACCGCGTTGGAAAGCCGGTCCAGGGAGAGATTGCAAGGGGTGATCTCATTCCACGATGACGCCACCCCGATCTGCGGCTTGGCGAAGTCGTCATCACCCATCCCGACCGCCCGGAGCATCCCCCGGGCGGCGGTCTTCTCCAGGCCGTCGGTGACGTCGCGGCTACGGGGTTTGATATCGGGAGTGTCACTCACGCGACCAGTATGACCTGCTGAGGGAGCCCGCCAAAATCCGGTGCGATACCCCCACCGGGTATCCGGTAGGATCTGATCCATGACAAAGACCAGCACCCGCATCGCGGCCGCACTGGCCGGGGCGGCCGTCGCCGCCGCCCTCGCCTCCTGTGGTGGCACCGCAACCGAGAAGGCGACCAATCCCAGCGCCGGGGAGGTGGCGGCGTCCGCCGGCGCGCAGGACGCCACACACAACTCCGACGATGTGATGTTCGCGCAGATGATGATCCCGCACCACGAGCAGGCGGTGGAACTGTCCGCACTGGTCCCGGGCCGCTCGTCGGATCCCTCGCTGATCGCACTGGCCGACGCGATCGCCGGTCAGCAGCAGCCCGAGATCGACACCATGAAGGCCACCCTGCAGCAGTGGGGAGTCGACCCGGAGAAGTCAGCCCATGGCAGCGGGCACGCGGGAATGGCCCAGCAGGGCATCG
>VERS01000132.1 GCA_018882545.1 Mycobacterium sp. | reverse complement strand
CAACCGCAGTGCTGGCCCTGACGGCGATCACGGGCGTTCTCCTGATGCTGGGAGCCTGGATCGGTGTATGTATCGACGTCAACCGCCGGGCATCCAACCGCGAACAGGCGGCCCTGCGGCTATCCCGACAGGTTGTGGAGGAACTCGAACTGTACGGTCCCCGAACATGGTGAATCCAGACCTCCCACCGCCGCCCGGAACGACCTGGACCGAGGACTTCGACGAGCAGTTCCACGACCGGGTCTACGGCGGCGACCCGGTCCGGGTGGGCCCGATCGCCGCACTGCTGACGGGGGTTCAGCACCGCACCGGGTCGACGGTCAGCGGGGTTGGACTGCGGGTCAAGGGCACAGTCATTCCGGGGGGCGCAGTGACTCCCGGCGCGGAGGGCGCCGTCGTGGTGGCTGATCTGACCCCGAGTCAGGCCCGCGAACTCGCCGATGTGCTGGAAATCCTGGCCGGACAGGCCGAGAAACTCGATGGAATCCAGGCGCCCGCGGAATAAAACTCTGAAAAGTGAGTGTGAACCCGCAGCGATCCGCCCCTGGCGTCTCTCGTTGCTTTATATTGACCCTGCAGTTTGCGAGGCCGCAGGAGATATGGAGGCACCCGTGGGGGATCCTCAACTCAGCGCAACGCCGACCCCGATCCAAGCTGCAGCCGATGAACTGGGCGAGTTACTGAAACAACTCGCCGATCGACTGGCCACCAGGCACACCCCGGAAGGTGTTCGCTACGGCCCGGGCCGACTCGGCAAATCCTTCCGCCGGCGCTCTCCGGAGGGATTCGCACTCGACCCGGTGAACCTCCAGCTGCTGCTCCCGGACGGACGGCTGTGGAGTTACTCGCGCAGCGACTCCCAGCGTTTCCCCGACGGGCGCTGCTTTGACGCGCGGGCCGACCACACCGGATTTGGAGGTGGCCGCTCCTACCCACTCGGGACCGAATTCATCTTCCTCGGCGCAGTGATCGGCAAGTACACCTTCGGATATGCCGACGGGGCCGCCGAGTCGTCCCCCAGTGGCCTGTGTGCTCTTGTCAGCGAAGGCCGCGCGGTGCGCTACATGGACGCCGAACGCGCTCTCGCTGACCTCGCTCAGAGCTTCGACCAGAGGCACTCGCCGGCCAGTTCGACGTAGAACGCCGTAGCCGGTAGCTCCAACGTCAGCGCGGAGCCCCGACCGCCCTCGAACACCTGCGGCGCCGCCAGGACGCCAGCCTCCACCACGGCGGTCTGGACAGCCCGGCAGGTTGCCTCCACAGTGCGGGGCGCAGCGGTCCATCGCCCCGCGGAAAGGTTGGGGTTGCGCATCCCCTGCCCGTGCAGGGTGATGGCCGGACCGTAACTGAGCCACCTGTCGTTGGGGGCGAAGGGCGTTTGAACGACTGTCCATGTGTAGGCGACGCCGGCCTGCCCGCAGACCGCGTACGTGGTCCGATCGGGAAGCAACGTCATGACGCCGGTGAGGTCCGCCGGGCACCCGGACCCGACGGCCGGCGGGGCTGCGTCGGCGTGAGCCGGCGTCGCCGGTGCCAACGCAACGAGCGCAAGCACGCTGAACGCCAGGACCCCGAACCGCGTCATCTCTCCCCCATCCGCTATCCGACAATCGGCAGTCGCCGGCGGCGGGCCAGTTGATCCAGCTTCGCCTGCATCACCCGGCGGACGCGACCGTCGACCCGCGTCCGGTCAGCGGCAGGGCCCCCCCTCGCATCGACGTCGATCGGCTCCAGCACTTCGGTGATGATCTTCGACGGCAGCGGCATGTTCGCCGGCACCAGGACGCTCAGCCCGAACGGGAATCCGAATGAAACCGGCAGGATGTCGGTGCGCAGCACTCGTCGTTCCAGCTTGTCCAACCGCAGCGCCCTGGCCAGCCACCGCCCGCGACTGAGGAACATCTGGGTCTCCTGGCCGCCGATCGAAACCACCGGGACGATGGGCGCATGGGCGGCCAGCGCGACATCGACATATCCGGTGTGGCCGGCGAAGTCGATGACGTTCTCCACCACCGTCGGCCGGTAGACGTCCAGGTCACCACCCGGGTAGACCAGCACGGCCGCGTCCGTGTCGAGGGCCGCCGCGGCATTGGCCGGGCTGGCCTGAATGATCCCGAGATGCGGAAGGATCTGCGCGGCCGGACCGTGAAACATCGAATCGTGGGCCAGCACGTACAGCGGCTTGTCGTAGCCGAAGTGGTGGTAGTAATCCACCGCCAAGACCGCGAAGTCGGGCGTCATCAGCCCGCCGGAGTGGTTGCCCACCAGCAGGCACCGGCCCGGCGGGATGCGGTCGAGTCCGCGCACCTCTGTGCGGTGATACACCTTGAGTACCGGCCGCAACAGGTCGACGACGTGCCGGGTCAGAGCGGAATCCCACCGGCCAACCTGCGTCGGCCGGTCGGTGTCCACGGTCCGCCTAGCCGTACAGGCCGTCGATCTTGTCGTGGAAGTTGTCGACCACGACCTTGCGCTTGAGCTTGAGGCTGGGTGTGAGGTCACCGGCCTCCACCGTCAGCTCACGGTCAATGATGTCGAACCGCTTGACCTGCTCCCAGCGGTTGAGGTGCTTGTTGAGCTGGTCGACGTAGCCGCTGACCATCTCCCGGGTCTTGGGATCACGGGCGACATCGCCGAAGGACTTGCCGCCCAGACCGTTGGCGGCGGCCCAGTCTTTGAGGGCCTCACCCTCGAGGCTGACCAGCGCCACGCAGTAGGGCTTGCCCTCGCCGTAGACGATGATTTCGCTGGCGTACGGGCAGATCGCCTTGAAGTTGGCCGAAATGGCCGAGGGGGCAACGTATTTGCCCTGCGAGGTCTTGAACATGTCCTTCTTGCGATCGGTGATCCGCAGGAAGCCCTCAGCGTCCAGTTCACCGATGTCGCCGGTGTGGAACCAGCCGTCGGGCTCGATCGCCTCGGCAGTGGCCTCCGGCAGATCGTGGTAGCCGTTCATAATGCCGGGTCCCTTGAGCAGGATCTCGCCGTCCTCGGCGATCTTGACCTCGGTGTAGGGCAGGGTCCAGCCGACGGTGCCGAACCGGTAGGCGTTCGGGCGGTTCAGCGAGGAGGCCGCGGAGGTCTCGGTCAGGCCGTAGCCCTCCAGGACAACGACGCCGATCGCGTCGAACCACTGCGCGATGTCCCGGTCGAGTGCCGCCGACCCGGAGATGAAGAACCGCAACCGGCCGCCGAAGCGGTCACGGATTTTCGCCAGCACCAGTTTGTCGGCGAGTGTGTGCTGGGCCGCCAGCAGCGGGGAGATCCCCGCTCCGGATTGCTTTGCGCGCGACACCTGGGTGCCGACCCCGACGGCCCAGTCGAACAACTTCTTCTTGACCCCGCCCTCTTTGGTCACGGTCTCGTTGATGCGCCCGTGCACCTTCTCGAAGATGCGCGGAACCGCGCCCATGATCGTGGGGCGGACCACTGCCAGGTTCTCGACGATCTTGTCGACGCGGCCGTCGATGACGGTCGGGAAGCCGATGGCCAGCGGCAGGGCCAGCATGACCTTGCCGAAGGCGTGCGCCAGCGGCAGCCAGACGTAGTTGAGATCCTTGTCGCTGAGCACCCCGAGGGAGTCCATCGCGGTGGCGGTGTAGGTCCAGGAGGACTGCGTCAGCCGCACACCCTTGGGTTTACCCGTGGTGCCGGAGGTGTAGATGAGGGTGGCCAGCTGGTCGGGGCGGATCGCGTCGATGCGGTCGTTGACCGCGTTGGGCGAATCGGCGAGCAACTGCTTGCCGAGCTGCTCCAGCTCGTCGAGGCTCATCACCCAGTCGCCGTCGTCACCGTCTCCGACGCCGTCGATGATCACGACCTTCTCCACTGCCGGCAGCTGCGCGCGGTGGGCGACCAGCTTGTCCACCTGGGTCTGGTCTTCGGCGATGACGATGCGGCTGCCGGAGTTGGCGACGATGAACGCCACATCCGAGGCGTTGGTGGTGGGATAGACCGTGGTGGTGGCCGCACCGGCGGCCAGGATGGCGAAGTCGGCGATCACCCACTCGTAGCGGGTGCCCGATGCCAGCGCCACCCGCTCCTCCGGGCGGATACCCAGGGCGATCAGCCCGGCCGCGATGCGCTCCACCCGCTCACCGACCTGTTGCCAGGTGACGCTGGACCATCCGCCGTTGTCCGGAAACCGGAACGCCTCGCTGTTCGGAGTAGCCCCGACCCGGGCCCGGAACATCTGCGGCACCGAGTCCATCCGATTGTCGATCTTGGAGACGTCGAGACGCTCTTGAGTTTTGTGCAGGCCTGCCATGGGCCGATTCTATTGAACGCCCCACTCCGGTGCTGCAGGTGGTGTGTCAGCATGGCGGTGATGGCGCTTTGCGTGACACCGGCCGGCGGCGCCGAGGCCGGCGAACTGGCCGCCGTCGCCGCTGCGACGTTCCCCCTGGCCTGCCCGGCGAGCGCGGCGGCCGAGGACATCGCCGAGTTTGTCCGCACCCACCTCTCCGCGGGGCGCTTCGCGGAGTACCTGACCGACCCGGACCGCATCGTCTTCGTTGCTCAAGACGGCGGCCGGATCGTCGGCTACGCCATGCTGATCCGTGGAATCGGCGCTGATCCCGACGTCGCCCGCGCCGTGCCGCAGCGTCCCGCCGTCGAACTGTCCAAGATGTACGTCCTGCCCAGCCACCATCGCAGCGGTGCTGCGGCGGCGTTGCTGCAGTCCGGCATCGACTGGTCTGTGGCCGGCGGGGCCACCGCGGTGTGGCTGGGCGTGAACAAGCACAACATTCGGGCGCAGCGGTTCTACCGTAGGCACGGGTTCGAGGTCACCGGGTCACGGACGTTCCGACTGGGGGCCGGCACCGAGGCCGACTTCGTCATGGTTCATCGGCTCTAGCCTTGGGCTAGCCGGCGCACCGGCCCGATGACCCCGCCGGATTACCTGGACAGCGCCAGCAACCGCGAGGTGGCCCGCAGGTACTTCTTGCGGTAACCGCCGGCCAGCATCTCCGCGGGGAACACCGTGTCCAGTTTCGTCCCGGAGGTGACCACCGGGATGCCCGCGTCGTAGAGCCGATCGGTCAACGAGACCACGCGCAGGGCCACGCTCTGGTCGTCCAGCGGGTGGACAGCGGTGAGGTACACCGCGGAGACCCCCTCGATCAACGCTTGATAGCGCGAGGGATGCATGGTGGCCAGGTGGGCACACAATTGGTCGAAGTCGTCGAGGGTCGACCCCGGCGTCGCTTCGGCGCCCGCCCGGACCTCTTCGTCGGATCGCGGCTCGGGTGCCGGTGGCAGCCCGCGATGCCGGTAATCGGGCCCCTCGACCCGCACGGTGGTGAAAATACCGGCCAGAGTGTTGATCTCACGCAGGAAGTCCTGCGCTGCGAAGCGGCCCTCACCGAGCTGCTCGGGCAGTGTGTTCGACGTCGCGGCGATGGACACCCCACGCTCGACGAGCTGGGAGAGCATCCGCGAGACCAACGTGGTGTTACCGGGGTCGTCGAGTTCGAACTCGTCGATACACACCACCGTGTAGGCGCCGAGCAGGTCGATGCATTCGACGAACCCGAGCACACCGGCCAACTGGGTGAGTTCACCGAAGGTCGCGAACGCCTTGGGATGCTCGGCGGATTCGGGCAGTCGCCAGTACGACGAGGCCAGTAGATGTGTCTTTCCGACGCCGAAGCCACCGTCCAGGTACAGGCCCACCCCCGGGAGCTGCTCGCGTCGGCCGAACAGTTTGCGCCGGCCGGCCCGGCGGCGCAGCGCCTCATCGCAGAAGTACAGGCATGAAGCCACCGCGGCGGCCTGGGTGGGCTCGGCCGGATCGGGGCGGTAACTTCCGAAGCTGACGTCGCGGAACGTGGGCGGCGGGACGAGTTGTGCGATCAGCCGTTGCGGCGAGACAACGGGATGGCGGTCCACCAGACGGCCGGGCATGCACAGGACTGTATCGACGGCCCAGCCGGCGGCATGCTCCAATCGAGGCGTGCACGATTCCCCCGCTGTGCAGTACAGCTCGCTCGGCGACGGGCGGCCGGTCGACGAAGACGAGTTGTATCGGCTCTACGCATACCCGGCTTGGCTCCCCGGTGCATTGTCGCGCTGCGTGGTCCGCGGCAACGTCATCGCCAGCCTGGACGGCGCGGCCGCCGCCGAAGGCAAGTCCGGCGGGCTGGGCGGGGCCGGTGACCAGTGGCTTTTCGCGTTACAGCGCGAACTGGCCGACGTGATCGTGGTGGGCGCAGGCACCGCCCGGGCCGAGAACTACCGCGGCGCCCGGATGTCGGCGGCCCAGCGCCGCCGCCGCCAGGCCCGCGGACAGGACGAGGTCCCGCAGATCGCGCTGGTCACCCGCACCGGCGAGGTCGGCGCGGAGATGGCGGTGTTCACCGACAGCGAAGTCCCGGCACTGGTACTGACCTGTGCCGCCTCCGTCGGCACCGCCCAGGACCGGATCGGGGGCACCGCCGAGGTGCTGGAC
>VERS01000730.1 GCA_018882545.1 Mycobacterium sp. | reverse complement strand
GGTGGTGGGGGATCATCAGATCCAGGTACAGCCGTGATGCCGCCACACCCTCAGCGGCACGCAAAGCCTCCATCTGCGATTCCGAGGCCATCCCACCCATGCCCATCATGCCCATGTCCATCCCGCCCATGTCCATCCCGCCCATGTCCGGCATCATCGGACCGGCACCCGGGCCCATACCCGGACCCATCCCGCCCAGACCCCAGTCGTCCAGCCAACCCTGCATCTGCACGATCTCGGGCGCTTGTGCCGCTTTGATTCGGTTGGCCAGATCCACCACCCCGGGGTCGATGTCCGCCTCGGCCAGCACGATGTCGCTCATGTCGATCGCCTGCTGATGATGCGGGATCATGTGCATGGCGAACATGACGTCGGTGTGGTTGTGCTCCGGCGGTGCCGCCGCGGCGGGCGAACCGCCGACCGTCCACCACACCGCCACCATCGCGGCCAGCACTACCAGCAACCTTCGCATAGCCAACACCTCTCGCCCACCAGGGGATACCCCCGCAGTACGTTGCCTAAACAGGCGATCGGATGGCGGAAGCGGCGACGACCCCGATCGCCTCGTCGTCGCGCGAATCGGAACCCGGTTCTAGTACAGTGACCCGGAAGTCAAACCCAGGGAGAGGACGGCATGGCCAAAACTGGTTTGCTGAGCGCGATTGCAGCAGGCGTTCTGATCGGGGGTATCTCGACGGGGATCGCGTGGGCGGGCGGTCCCGGTGGGACGGTCGAAGATCCCGAGGACATCTTCGCCGCGGTCGGCACCGGCACGTTCGAGGATTTCGCCGACGGTGTCGGCGGATTGGGCGGTGAGGCGGGGTTCACGGCCACCGGGGACACCGCTGAGGAGGCCTCGGCGGCGGTGCTCGCGCAGTGTCAGTCCGCCGGTGGCGTTGATTGCACCGTCGATGAGGTGACCAACGACAGACTGTGCATCGTGTCGGTGGGGTCGAGTTCGGCGGGTGTGGTCGCCGGTGGTGCCGGGGTGACGGTGGATGCGGCCCGGCAGGACGCGATCGCCAGGGCGGCGGCGAACAACACCCCGCTCGGCGCTGACGCGGTGGTCATCATCTCGGCCTGCCCGTAACTCACGTGCAGCAACTTCCCGGAAAGGGAGATAGACAATGAACTGTCGTGCCGCAACGGCCCTAGTGGTCGGTCTGGTTGTCGCGGGCGGTGTTTCGGCTCCGGTCGCCGGCGCCCGGCCGACCTGCCAGGACACCGCCACCAAGACCATCTGCTCGACCACCGGCAGTGTGTCGATCAAGGCCCGGCCGGGCACGGTCGCCCCGCCGGCCAACATCCCGGTGTTCCCGTGGTTCGGCATGCCCGGCCGCCGTCGGTAGGGACCCGCCAGTGCAGCGTTCAGTCAGGAGAAGATGAGATGACTAAAACTGGTTTACTCACCGCGATTGCAGCAGGCGTTCTGGTCGGCGGTATCTCGACGGGGATCGCGTGGGCGGGCGGTCCCGGTGGGACGGTCGAGGATCCCGAGGACATCTTCGCCGCGGTCGGTACCGGCA
>VERS01000131.1 GCA_018882545.1 Mycobacterium sp. | reverse complement strand
GACGTAGCCGGCGCCGCCGGTGACGAGCAGCTTCACGCGAAAGCCACCGCCTGTTCGATGACGTTGACCAGGACCCGGACTCCGACGGCCAGCGCGCGCTCGTCGAGATCGAAGGTCGGCTGATGCAGGTCCAACTGCGGGCCCTGGCCGCTCCAGACGCCCAGCCGGGCCATCGCGCCGGGGACCGTCTCGAGGTACCAGGCGAAATCCTCGCCGCCACCGGACTGGCGGGTGTCGGCGAGCGCCTCCGGGCCGACCTCCTCGATGGCGTGGGTCATGATCTGGGTACTGCGCTCCTCGTTGACCACCGGCGGGACACCGCGCCGGTACTGCAGCGAGTGCTCGATACCCAGCGGGGCGAGCAGTCCTGAAACCGTTTGCCGGACAACGTCTTCCATTTCCAGCCAGGCCTCCCGGCTGGCGGTGCGCACGGTCCCCGCCAGCGTGCCGATCTGCGGGATGGCATTGGCCGCCACGCCGGCGTTGGCCGCGCCCCACACCATCACGGTGCCGTGCCGCGGGTCGATGCGACGAGACAGCACACCGGGCAGGCCGGTGATGACGGTGCCCATCCCGTAGACCAGATCCGAGGTCAGATGCGGCCGCGAGGTGTGCCCACCCGGCGAATGCAGGGTGATCTCGACGGAGTCGGCGGCGGAGGTGATCGGGCCGACGGTGATCGCGACCCGGCCGACGGCCAGTCGGGGATCGCAGTGCAGCGCGAAAATCCGCGACACCCCGGCCAGCGCGCCGGCCGCGATTGCGTCCAGGGCGCCGCCGGGCATCAACTCCTCGGCGGGCTGGAAGATCAACCGCACCCCGAGTGGCAGTTCGGGCGCACCCGACAGGGCGGTGGCCGCGCCGAGCAGGATCGCGGTGTGCGCGTCGTGGCCGCAGGCGTGCATCACCCCCGGCACCGACGAGGCGTACGGCGCATCGGTGCGCTCCACCATGGGCAGGGCGTCCATGTCGGCGCGCAACGCGATCCGGGGCGTATGTCCGGGGCCGAAGTCGCAGATCAACCCGGCCCCGCCGGGCAGCACCTTGGGGTTCAGCCCGGCGTCGACCAGCCGGTCGGCGACGAACTGCGTGGTGGCGAATTCCTGCCGGCCGAGTTCGGGGTGGCGGTGGATGTGGCGGCGCCAGGCGACGAGGGTGTCGTAGTGCGCAGCCAGCCACGACTCCGCGACGTCGGCCAGGGGCATCGGGCCAGTATCGCACCGCGATCGTCGCGCAGTCAGCGCGGACCGAACTGGCGGTCGCCCGCATCACCCAGACCCGGGACGATGTAGGCGTCGTCGTTGAGTCCGTCGTCGATGGCCGCGGTGACCAGCCGCACCTGCGGGGCCGCCTTCTCCAGGGCCGCAACACCTTCCGGGGCGCACACCACGCACACCACGGTGATGTCGATCGCCCCGCGGGCGGCCAGCAGATCGAGGGTGTAGACCATCGAACCCCCGGTGGCCAGCATGGGGTCGAGCACGATCACCGGCTGGTTGCGCAGGTCCGCGGGCAGGGACTCCAGGTACGGCTCCGGTCGGTGGCTGGACTCGTCGCGGGCGATACCGACGAATCCCACCCCGGCCTCCGGGATGAGGGCGTGCGCCTGGTCGACCATCCCCAGCCCGGCGCGCAGCACCGGGACCAGCAGCGGCGGATTGGCCAGCCGGGTGCCGATGGTGTCGGCCAGCGGGGTCCGCACGGCGACGCCCGCCCGCGGCGCGTCCCGGGTGGCCTCGTAGACCAGCATCTGGGTCAGGTCGCGCAGCGCCGCCCGGAACGCGGCGTTGCCGGTGCGTTCGTCACGCAGGGTGGTCAGCCGAGCGGCGGCCAGGGGGTGATCGACGACACGCACATCCATGGGGACAAACTGTAGGTCGTTAGGCTGTCCGGCATGGCTGCAGAGCTCATCCCGATCCGGATCGGTGTAACCGCAGGTGACCTGTACACGTTGTGGGCGCCGCGCTGGCGTGACGCGGGCGACGAATGGGAGGGTTTCCTCGGCCGAGGCGACGACCTCTACGCCTTCGCGTCGGTGGCCGATCTGGCCGCGTTCGTCCGGACCGACACCGACAACGACCTGGCCGACCACCCCGGCTGGGAGCGGCTGACCAAGGCCAACGCGCACCGGCTGCAGCCCGCCGAGGACCGGCAGGCCGACCTGATCGGCGCCGTCGAGTTGCTCGCCGGCAAGCCCACCGAGGTTTCGGTGGATGCGCTGGCCAACACGTTGGCGGTGGTGTCCTCGATCGGATCGGTGTGCGAACTGCCGACGGTGACGCGGTTCTTCAACGGCAACCCGACCCTGGGCCTGGTGGCCGGCGGTATCGACCAGTTCACCGGACGGGCCGGACGCAAACGCTGGAGTGCCATCGGGGAGATCTTCACCCGCAGCTGGGACGGCGTGGTCGCCGCGATCGACGAGATCGTCACGACACCGGAGGTCGACGAGCGGGTGGCCGCGGATGCCGCCGCCGAGTTGGAGCAGCCCTACGAAGACTTCGCGGACTCCAGCGCGGACTCCAGCGCGGACTCCAGCGCCGAGTTCGGTACCGAGTTCGGCTCCGATTTCACGGCCGCCGACCCGGACGCGGACGGTGACGGTGCCGCGGGGTTCATCGCGCGCAGCGGTCCGGTGGTGCTCGGCGGCGACGCGAAGTTCTGGGAGAAGGTGGGCATCGACCCGGTCCGGGTGATGACCAGCAGCGGCACGCTCTACACCCTGCGCTGCTACTTCGACGACAAGCCGATCTTCCTGGGCCGCAACGGACGGGTCAGTGTGTTCGGGTCCGAGCGCGGCCTGGCCCGCTACCTGGCCGACGAGCACGATCACGACCTGTCCGATCTGAGCACCTACGACGACATCCGCACCGCCGCGACCGACGGCTCGCTGCGGGTCGACGTCACCGAGGACAACGTCTACGTTCTCAGCGGTCTGGTCGACGACATCACCGACGGTCCCGACGCGCTGGACCGCGACCAACTGGCCCTGGCGGTGGAGTTCATTCGCGACGTGGGCGTCTACTCCGAGGACGACACCATCGACCGGTTGCTGGCCCCGGACACCGCACTGGGCCAGTTCGTGAACTACACCCTCGATCCCGACGCCCACCCGCGGCCGAGCGGATCGTCCGCCCAGGCCGCGGCGGAGTGGGAGGCTCTGGAGAGTTTCGCCGAGTCCCGGCTGCGGCGCGAGTAGCCCGCCGGCCGCTAGAACTCGGCGGCGACCGCGGCGAGGGCCTCCGACGCGATCACATACCGCGGGACCCCGCCGTCGCCGCTGATCATGGCGCCCAGTTCGTAGGCCGGGTCGGCCGGGTCACTGCTGTGCCGGTAGCCGAAGTTGTACTTGCTGACCACAGCGCCCAGGAAGCTGAATCGACCGTCCCCCAACGGAATCGAGTTGCGCACCGAGCGGATGTGGTCCACGCGGGCGTTGTAGTAAGTGCCGTCGGGGCTCAGCCGGGTGTGGTAGGACCACAGCCGCCCGTCCGGCAGCAACAGCTTGGGTCCCGACGTGTCGAGGACGAAACCCTTCGGTGAGCGGCGCTTGACCAGGCCGACGCCGTAAAGCACCCGCTTGGCCCGCATCCCGCCGGCCGCCAACCGGTCGGCCAGACCGGTCAGCTGCTCGGCGAGTTCCGCGGCGGCGGCCTGACGGGCCGGATCAGGCGTCTCAGCGACGACAGGGCGCTTCCGCATCATCGTCATCAACACCAACATTAGTGCCAGAGGCCACGTTCGGGCAAACATTTGATCAGCCGACCAGCACTGCATATCGGGGCTTGATCACCTCGTCGATAATAGCCAACCTTTCGTCGAAATGGATGAAAGCCGACTTCATCGCATTGATGGTGAACCGCGCCAGGTCACTCCAGCCGTAGCCGAAGGTCTCCACGAGCCGGAACATCTCACGGCTCATCGTGGTGTCGCTCATCAGCCGGTTGTCGGTGTTGACCGTGACTCGGAACTGCAGCCGGGCCAGCAGGTCGAACGGGTGTTTCTCGATGCTGGCCACCGCACCGGTCTGCACGTTGCTGCTCGGGCACAGTTCCAGCGGGATGCGCTTGTCGCGCACGAGTGCGGCCAGCCGTCCCAGGGCGGCGGTGCCGTCGCCGAACTCCTCGATGTCGTCGACGATGCGCACCCCGTGGCCCAACCGGTCGGCACCGCAGAAGGCCAGCGCCTCGTGGATGGACGGCAGACCGAAGGCCTCCCCGGCGTGAATGGTGAAGCGGGCGTTGTTGGCCCGCATGTACTCGAAGGCGTCCAGATGCCGGGCCGGCGGGTAGCCGGCCTCGGCGCCGGCGATGTCGAACCCGACCACGCCGCGATCCCGGAACCGGATCGCCAACTCGGCGATGTCCCGCGACCGCGCCGCGTGCCGCATGGCCGTCACCAGGGTGCGCACCAGGATGGTGCGCCCGGCGGCCGCCGCGGCCCGCTCCCCGTCGAGGAATCCGGCCAGCACCGCGTCGACCACCTCGTCCAGCGACAGCCCGCCGGACAGGTGCAACTCCGGGGCGAACCGGATCTCGGCGTAGACCACGTTGTCGGCGGCCAGGTCGGCCACGCACTCCCGGGCGACCCGGTGCAGGGCATCGGGGGTCTGCATCACCGCGACGGTGTGGGCGAACGGTTCCAGGTAGCGGACCAGCGAACCGCTGTGCGCGGCGGTGCGAAACCACGCCGCGAGTTCGGCTTCGTCGGTGCTGGGCAGCCCGTGGTAGCCGACCTGCTCGGCAAGGTCGATGACCGTCGCCGGCCGCAACCCGCCGTCGAGATGATCGTGCAGCAGCGCCTTGGGGGCGTGGCGGATGTTCTCCAAGGTCAGAGGCGTGCTCACCACCCTCATTGTGCCCTACTTCACGACGTTGCTCGCAGCGGCGTATCCCCTTGTCATGCAGGGTTTCTGCGTTCACCGCGCCGGCCCGGTCCGGTCCCTGCGGCCACCGTTATCGCCACGTCACCCTTTTCGCAGTACAAACGGAGTTAGAGTCCACTTCAACTGACGGCGTTGGAGGGCCGAATGACTCAGACGTTGACTAGGGCCCGGCGACGGACCATCTACCGGGGCGACCCGGCCATGTGGTCGTGGGTGCTGCACCGGATCACCGGGGCCACGGTGTTCTTCTTCCTGTTCGTCCACGTTCTGGACACCGCGTTGGTGCGGGTCAGTCCGCAGGTCTACAACGAGGTCGTCGAGTCCTACAAGACCCCGATCGTGGGTCTGATGGAACTCGGCCTGGTGGCCTGCGTGCTCTACCACGCCCTGAACGGACTGCGGGTGATCCTGGTCGACTTCTGGTCGCAGGGTCCGCGCTACCAACGTCAGATGCTCTGGGCCGTCGCCGGGATCTGGCTGGTCGTCATGGTCGCGGCCACCGTCGTGATCGGATCGCACATGGCGGAGCGCTTCCTGTGACCCGCCCGGCCGCCCCGGTCCGGGAACGGGACCACGACCGTCCGGCCAGTCTGGACAATCCGCGCTCACCCCGCCGGCGCACCGGCATGCCGAACTTCGAGAAGTACGCGTGGCTGTTCATGCGGTTCTCCGGGATCGTGCTGACCTTCCTGGTGATCGGCCACCTCTACATCGGGCTGATCATGGAGAACGGCGTCTACCGGATCGACTTCAACTACGTCGCGCAGCGCTGGGCCTCGCCGTTCTGGCAGATCTGGGATCTGGTGATGCTGTGGCTGGCCCAGTTGCACGGCGGCAACGGGATGCGCACGATCATCGCCGACTACGCCCGCAAGGACTCCACCCGGTTCTGGCTCAACACCACGCTGGCCGTCTCGATGGTGCTGATCCTGGTGGTCGGCACCTACACCCTGCTGACCTTCGACCCGAACATCTCCTAGGAAGCCAATGATTCAGGAGCACAAGTACGACGTCGTCATCGTCGGCGCCGGCGGCGCCGGCATGCGTGCGGCGGTGGAAGCCGGTCAGCGTTGCCGCACCGCGGTACTGACCAAGCTCTACCCCACCCGCTCCCACACCGGTGCCGCCCAGGGCGGGATGTGCGCCGCACTGGCCAACGTCGAAGAGGACAACTGGGAGTGGCACACCTTCGACACCGTCAAGGGTGGGGACTACCTGGCCGACCAGGACGCCGTGGAGATCATGTGCAAGGAGGCCATCGACGCGGTCCTGGACCTCGAGAAGATGGGCATGCCGTTCAACCGCACCCCGGAGGGACGCATCGACCAACGCCGGTTCGGCGGGCACACCCGCGACCACGGCAAGGCGCCGGTGCGCCGGGCGTGTTACGCCGCCGACCGCACCGGGCACATGATCCTGCAGACGCTGTACCAGAACTGCGTCAAACACGATGTGCAGTTCTTCAACGAGTTCTACGCGCTGGATCTGGTGCTCACCGAGACCGCCCGCGGCCCGGTGGCCACCGGGGTGGTGGCCTACGAACTGGCGACCGGCGACATCCACGTCTTCCGGGCCAAGGCGATCGTCTTGGCCACCGGCGGGTCGGGGCGGATGTACAAGACCACCTC
>VERS01000729.1 GCA_018882545.1 Mycobacterium sp. | reverse complement strand
GCCGGATCCTGCGACTCCGCCGTGGACACTTCGCGCGGAGTCGGCCCGGACAGACCGCGCCCGCAGACCGGCCAGGCGCCTCTGCCCTGGCCGGCCAGCACCTTTTCGGCGATCGCGATCTGCTCCTCGCGGGTGGCAAGATGCGCCGATGACGCGTACTGGCCGCCGCCGAACTCCCGCCAGGTGCTCGGTGCGAACTGCAATCCGCCGTAGTAGCCGTTGCCGGTGTTGATGGCCCAGTTGCCGCTGGATTCGCAGGCCGCGACGATTTCCCATTCCTCGTCGCTGGCTGCCTGCGCCTGGGCGGCGAGGGCCACACTGCCCGCGCTCAGTGCAGTCCCGGCGAGCGCGATCTTGGCGACGCGGTAACCGGTACGGGTTGGCTTGCGGTGCCGTCCGCTCATCGGGGTTCCTCTCTGACCAAGCCGGGTTACCGGGTCTGACGGATGATCGGGCACCGAAACGGTAACGGCTGGCCAGCAAACAGTCTTACGTTCGCCGAACCCGGCAGTGGGGCGCTGGCAAACTCTAAAGAGGGTCTAAAACCGCAGCATCGCCCGCGCCCGGGGCACGGATTGATCAGGCTGTGGCCACTTCGTGACACGGATGTGATGTGATCGAAATCACATCAACCACCCGCGAACGGCGGCAGAACGTCCAGCGTCTGATCTGCTCGCAGAACAATGGAGCGGTCGCGCACCGCCACCCCGTCGCAGAGGAAGGAGCACTTCTGCAACACCAGTGCCAGAGTGTCACTTCGGTGACTCAGTTCGCGGATCGCGTCATCGACGGTTGCCGGTGTGCTCAGGCTCAGCGTGAGGCGCTCCGAACCGGCGGCGGCACCCGCTGCAGCAAAGAACCGTACGGTGACCGGGGTGCTGGTGTCGCTCATGGTTGGGTGCCTCAGCCGCCGATGGCGCTCATGGGTCGTCGGGGCTGGACGAAATCGGGGTCGTTGATGCCGTGCCCGGCCGCTTTGCTCCACATTGCGGTGCGCCAGGCAAGCTCGATTTCTGCGTCGTCGGCGCCCGCCCGCAACAGGGTCCGCAGGTCGGTCTCGGTGGCCGCGAACAGGCAGTTACGCACCTGGCCGTCGGCGGTCAGCCGGGTCCGGTCACAGTCCGCGCAAAACGCCTCGGACACCGACGCGATGATTCCGACGGTGGCCGGGCCGCCGTCGACCAGCCACAACCGGGCCGGCGCCGGACCGCGGGGGGCCGGGTCGGGATGCAACTCGAAGGCGGTCCGCAGCGCCGTCAGGATTGCGCCGGCGCCGACTGCCGACTCGCGCCGCCACGAGTGGCCGGCGTCGAGCGGCATCTGCTCGATGATCCGCAGTTGGTAGCCGAATTCCAGGCAGAACCGCAGCAGTTCGACGGCGTCCTGCGGGCCCGAGACCGGGTCGAGGACGGCGTTGACTTTGACCGGTTGCAGGCCGGCCGCGGCGGCGGCGGTCAGACCCTTGAGCACCTGGTCGAGTCTGTCCCGGCGGGTGATCGCCGTGAAGTGATCCCGGTCCACACTGTCCAGTGA
>VERS01000728.1 GCA_018882545.1 Mycobacterium sp. | reverse complement strand
GGTCAGGGTGTTCCAGGATGGGATGTCATTGGACACCGGCACCTTCTCGGGCAGCCAGAAGTTCCCGGTCAGCCGCTCCCAGACCTCGGCGTCCTTCTCGTCGGTGACCCGGTTCCAGTTGATCGCCGACGCCCGGTCGACCAGTTTCACTGCATCGCTCACCTGCGGAACCCTTCACTCGGTCCGAAATATCGCCTCGGCCGCCGTTGCGGCTGACAGCCTGAACACTACCCGTGGGGTGTGACAACCAGAGTCAACACAACCGGTTGTGTTTGGGCGTGTCGCGCGAATTGCCGAAATGTGCCGGCGGATTCAGCCGACCGGGGCGTTGCGCGGGGTCGCACTGCGCAGCGGCAGGTCGGGATCGAGGTCGATGTCGAGCAGATCGGCGATGCCCTGGATGGTGCCCAGCATGACGGTCGTCAGGTGCGCGACGAACCGTGACGTCGGCATCCGCGGCGGGCTGTCCGGATCGGCCCCCAGCCACCACTCGGTGGCCGAGGAAGCCGCCCCGAAGCAGGCCGCGGCGGCCAGTTGCAGGGAAGCCTCGTCGAGGCGCAGTTCCTGCAGTTCGTTATTGAACATGTCGGCGATCGCCTGGGTGATCTCCCGGCCCTCGCTGAACCCGCGGGTGGTGGATTCCGCCGGCTCGGGGAACCGGCCCTGCAGGACGAAGCGCAGCACATTGGGATGCTCCTCGACCAGGCTGACGTACTCGGCCACACAGCGCCGCACTACTTCCCGCGTCGGGTCGACGGCAAGGTCGATCGTTGGGAAGATCGCGGCGACGAGCATGTCGCGCAACCGCTTTCCGATGGCGCCGAACAGATCGGCTTTGTCGTTGAAGTGCCGGTAGATCTTGGGCTTGGCGGTGCCGGCCTCGGCGGCGATCTCGTTCAGGCTGACCTGTGGACCGGTGCGGTCGATGGCCCGGAAGGCGGCGTCGACGATATCGGCGCGGACCATCTTGCGGTGTTCGCGCCAGCGTTCGCTGCGGGCGTCGACCTTGGCGGGTCTGGCGCCCGGCAGTGGCACTGCAATCCTGCGCACCCCCTCACCCTAGTGCCGCACTCGGCGCCGCGACCCCACTGCTCTAGCATCGAAAACTGTGACCGAGCGATTCGACCTGGTGATTGCCGGCGGCGGGCCGTCCGGGTCGGCGGCTGCCTGGCAGGCCGTGCAGACCGGCGCGAAGGTGGTGGTCCTGGACAAGGCGGCGTTCCCCCGGGATAAGCCGTGCGGGGACGGGCTGACCGCCCGGGCGGTGAGCTATCTGCAGAAGATCGGCCTGGCCGACGAGGTGGCCCAGTTCCACCGGGTCAATCGGGTGACGGTGTTCAGCCCGTCGCGCTGGGAGTTGTCCTTCCCGAAGCGCCCCGGTATGCCTGACCATGGTCACACCGTCAGCCGCACGCTGTTGGACACCATGCTGCTCGAGCACGCCGAGAAGGCCGGCGCGGTGGTGCGCCAGGGCGCGGAGGTCAGCGAACCGGTCCTCGATGAGCGGGGCCGGGTCGCCGGGGTGGTGCTCAAGGG
>VERS01000727.1 GCA_018882545.1 Mycobacterium sp. | reverse complement strand
ACGCTGTGTCGCCCAGCAGCCCGGCGATGAAACGAACGGTCGGGATCTGTGCGGCCAGATACCGCCCGCCGACGGTGATCCCGCGCGGTGTCTGGACATAGCCGCCGCGCCCGGAGTAGACGCTGGCCTGCGGGCCGGCCAGGGTGACGCCGTAGCCCGGGTGCCACACCCTCAGTTGACCAGGTCGCAGGCTGTAGTAGGTGAACAGGAAGTCCCACACCGGGTGGCTCTGCCCGCCGCCGGTGCGGGCCCGGTGTGCGGCGGTGAAGCCGTCCACCCGGGCCCGGTGGGCGGCGGCACGCCGGGACCAGACCGGCTGCTGCAGGACTTGGGTCTTAGTCACGGGTCTTGTTCACAGGTCTTGTTCGCGGGTCCTACTGACGGTGCATCCCGTCGCGGACCGTCCCCACCAGATCCTCGACGAGATCCTCAAGGGTGACCATCGCGCCGACCGACCCGTCCGGCGCGTCGACGAGCGCGAGGTGGCTGTTGCGTCGCCGCAGTTCGGAGAGCGCCTCGGCCAGCGGCATGCCCGCCGGCAGCCGCGGCAGGGGGCGCACCAGGGTTCCGTCGACCGCCGCGGTGGGATCGTCGACCAGGTCGAGGATGTCCTTGATGTGGACGAAACCCAGGTAGTCACCGGCCGGTCCGACCACCGGGAACCGGGAGTAGCCGGTCTGGGCCAGCGCTTGCTGGATGTCGGTGAGACGGGGACCCATGCCGGCCCGGGCGGCGGGCACGGACCGCATCTCGGCGAGCGGCATGGCGACATCCTCGACGGTGCGATTCCGGATCTGCAACGCTCGCGACAGTCGCATGTGCTCCTCGGGGTCCAGCAGGCCCTCCGACCGTGACTCGGTGATCATCTCCGCGAGTTCGACGGTGGAGACCGTGACGTCGAGTTCGTCCTTGGGTGTGACCCCGAACAGCCGCAGAATCCCGTTTGCTGCCCAGTTGTAGAACGAGATCAGCGGGCGCGCCGCCCGGACGTAGAGCAGGTAGGCGGGGATGAGCAGCATCGCCGTCGACTCCGGGCCGGCGATGGCGATGTTCTTGGGCACCATCTCCCCGAGCAGCACGTGCAGCGTCACCACGATCGCCAGCGCGATCACGAAGGCCACGGTGTGCAGAACCGGGCCGGATACCCCGATCAGGGCGAACGGTTTCTCCAGCAGATGCGCCACGGCGGGTTCGGCGACCCGGCCCAGCAGGATCGAACAGATGGTGATGCCGAGCTGGGCCCCGGCCAGCATCTGGGACAGTTGCTCCCCGGCCCGGATGACCGCGACCGCGCGCTTTTTACCCTGCTCGGCCAGGGCTTCGAGCCGGTCGCGCCGGGCCGAGATCAGTGCGAACTCCGAGCCGACGAAGAACGCGTTGGCGGCCAGCAGCAGCACCGTGAGCAGCACCCCGAGGATGTCAGCTCCCATCGTCGGATCCCTCCTGGCCGGTGATCCGGCCCAGGGCGACCCGGTCGATTCGGCGCCCGTCCATCGCCAGCACCGTGGCTCGCCAGCGCGCCGGTCCCGAGGTGACCCC
>VERS01000130.1 GCA_018882545.1 Mycobacterium sp. | reverse complement strand
GCGTTCGGTGGCGCCGAGACGCCGATGCTGTTCGCGCCGGTCGCCCGGCGCCCCGCCCCGGGGCAGACCCTGCCCGAACCCGAGGTAGCCGAGACCAGATCCGGCCCGGATTCCGCGGCGGTGTTCCGGTACGCCGCGGCCGGGACCGCCGCCGCGGCGATCGCCTCCCCGGTGCTGGTGTGGGCCGGTCTGATGGAGAACACCGGGTCGCTGGCGATGTGGCTGGTGCGCAGCGCCTGCTACCTCGCGTTGATCATCGTGGCGATGATGCTGAGCCGGGTGGTGCCGTTCTGGCGCAAGGCCCGCGGCGTGGGCTGGCTGCTGATCGTGGTGGGCGCGGTGGTGTTCGAGACCGGGGTGCTCGACATGCACCTGTTCGGCATCATCCACGCCGACCACGGAAACCATCTGGGCGACATGATGTTCCACAACGTCGGGCCCGCGATGATGCTGGTCGGCGCCGGGGTGCTGCTCTACGGCGCGGCGGGGCGCAAGAAGATTTCGCGGCGGTCGTCGAGATCCACGGTCAGCAACGCGCAACCGTCGTCGTCGGCGGTCACGGTGTCCTCGACGCCGCCGGTGACCAGGTAGTCGTGCCGCGGTGCGAGCCGCTGGATACCCAGAACCGTTCGGTCACCGTGACTTCCGGGCCGCAGCACCAGGTCCAGCGCACGACCGTCGGTGACCGCGCGGGCCACCAGGACGTCCGGGTAGGCGGCCTGGCCCAGGATCGGGCCGGTCTTCCACGGCTTGGGGATCTCGCCGGCCAGCAGGTGGGCCATCGAGTTCTCGGTGGTGAACCGGGCCAGCACGTGCCCGGCGTTGCCCCAGCTGGAGATACCGGTGTAGGCCCGCGCTCCGTCCTTGCGGACGACCTCGTAGCGCTTGTCCAGAGACATCTCCAGCGCGTCGGCCAACTCGTTGTCGCCGTGCTCCTTGGCGGCGGCCATCACCGAGACCCGGCTCATCCCGGTGCCGCGGCTGTAGTTGCCCGGATCCAGCGTCTCCCAGCCGGTGGCGTCGATCTTGACATCGTCGGCGGTGATGTGAACCAGGTTCTCCCGCAGGTTCGCAAAGGTTTTCACCGCCTGCTCGGGCATCGGGAAGTTCAGCCAGTAGGACATCACCCCGTCGTTGCCCACCGAGGGACCCATGAAGAACATCAGCGGTCCGCGGGCGGCCAGGAACCGGTTGTCGCGCCGCAAATATTTGTGCGTGCGGTAAGCCTGTGTCATCTGCTCGGTGCGGTCGGCGCTGAAGTCGGTGCCGTGCAACCGGTCGTGGACCAGCAACGTCGACAGCGAAAAGGCGTTGCACATCGGGTAGATCAGCCGCGGCTCGCACGGATACAGCGGGCCCTGACTGCTGATGTCCATGTTGTGCACGATCGCCTCGCACAGCGAGGAGAACTCGTAGACGTACTCGGTGGCGGCGTTCCACCGCAGCGCCAGCGCACCGGGTTTTGAGAATCGGTCGTCGTTGAGCGTCTCGAACAGCCCGATCATCACCCCGAAGAACCCGGTGTACATCACGTTGGCGAACTTGATCGGGTCCGGGTCCCAGCGCTGATAGCCCACCAGGCACTCATGCGCCCAGTAGCCCCACACCCGCTTGTCGCGCATCTTCTCGATGGTGTTGGCCTGCGCCTCGGTGAGGTAGCCGGTGAATGCCGGGGTGTAGTTGAACTGAGCCAGGCACAGCGCGTAGCAGGTGTAGTTGAGCTGGTAGCGCAGCGCCGACAACAGGTACTGCTCGATGTGGGAGAAGCCGTCGAAGCGGTCGATCGGCTGTAACGACAGGTCGAGAAGATAGCGCTGGAGTTCCAGATCGTCGGCGGTCAGTTCGGCGACGGCCCGTCCGCCGGTCGGCAGGGCATGCTCGGCGGAGGACACCGGACCAGGCTATCCAGCGCGGCGGTCCCACCGGCGTGAAAATGAGCGAACGATTTCGGTCAGGAAGCAGAGAGGGGCAACTCGATGGCGAGGATCACAACCCTGGGTGCGGCGATCGTCCTCGGCACTGCGGCGCTCCTTCCGGTGGGGGCCGGCGCCGCACCGGCCCCGGCCGGTCCGATGATCATCGCCCACCGCGGCGGCACCGGTGATTCCCCGGAGAACACTGTCCTGGCGATCACCAACGCGGTTGACGCCGGGGCCGATGCCGTCTGGCTGACCGTCCAAGCCAGTGCCGACGGGATTGCGGTGCTGTACCGACCGGCCGACCTCGCTGCCCTGACCAACGGGACCGGCGCGGTCAACACCAAGACGGCGGCCGAACTCACCGGCCTCAACGCCGGTTGGACCTTTTCCGCCGGCGGCGGATATCCGTATCGCACCCAGGCCACCCCGATTCCCACCCTGGACCAGGCCATCGCCGCACTCCGGCCGGATATCCCGCTGTTCCTGGATCTCAAACAGAAACCCGCCGGGCCGGTTGTCGTCGCGGTAGCCGAAACTCTGCGCAGAACCGGGGCCACCGCCCGCGCGACCATCTACTCCACCGACGCCGAGATCACCGAGTTGGCCCGTCAGCAGGGTGATTTGGCGGTCGCGGAGAGCCGCGACCGCACCCGCCAACGGCTGCTGGAGGTGGCGTTGGCCCACCGCTGCGATCCGCCGCCGGGCCCCGGCGGGTGGGCGGGCTTCGAGTTGCACCGCGATCTCACCGTCACCGAAGAGTTCACCCTGGGAACGGGTGTCAGCGATGTGACCGCCGACCTGTGGGACCCGGAGTCGGTGGGATGCTTTACCTCCCAACCCGGCAGCCGCGTCATCGGTTTCGCCGTCAACACCGCGGAGGACTACCGGTGGGCCGCCAAACTGGGAATGGACGCCGTGCTCGTCGACTCCCCCCGTGCGGCCCGCCAGTGGCCCGCCGGGTGATTCGTTCCGACACTCGGAAATCATCCGCCACGGTGGGCTAGCGTCGGTGGGCCAGAGAGCGGTGAGCGGTGGGCAGCGATGCGGGAGGAGAGTCACCGATGAGGGAGCCGAAAGGCCTTCTGGTGGGCGGGATCGCCGCCGGCGTCGCCGGGGTGATGGCCGATCTGCTCAGCCCGCTGTACGCGACGTCGTTCCACATGGGCTTCGGGTTGAGCAACACCCAGGCCGGCCTGCTGGTCACCGCCGCCCTGGGGACCATGGCCGTGGTGGAGTTCGCCCTGGCGCACTCCATCGCTCACCGCAGCCTCAAAGCCGTCGCCACCGTCGGCATCGTCATCTCCTCGGCAGCGCTGCTCTACATCAGCGAGGTCAGCGACAACGGGTTCTGGTCACTGTTCGCCGGGATGGTGGCCCTGGGTTTGGGATGCGGGCTGGCGTTCGTGGCCGGCAACGCCGCGCTGTCCTATGCCAACAACAGCGAACGGGCGTTCGGCCTGCTGAGCACCTGGTACATGGTGTTCGTCTTCATCATGATGAGCACCAATCCCGTTCTGCGCCAGATGTATCCGATCGTGCTGCCGTATGCCGCCATGGTCGCCGTCCAGATGCTGTGCCTGGTGCTGATCTGGTGGAAGCTGCCCGATACCCGGGCGCTGGCCGCGCAGCGGGAGCAGGAGTCCGGTTCGCGGGCCGAGGGGCGGCAGCCGGCCGCCGAACTGAAGCTGTTCAGTGCGCTGCCGCTCCTGCTGGGGCTGTCGGCGGCGCTGTCGCAGCTGTCGGTGGCGGGGCTGTGGACCTTCGCCGAGGAACTGGGCACCGGGTCGGGGCTGTCCGCGCAGACGACCGCCAGCTTCCTGGGCCTGTCCCAGCTGGTCGGCCTGCTGGGAACCATGGCGCCGTGGCTGCTGGGCCGCTGGGTCGGCCGCGGCGTGCTCGGTGCTGCCGGGCTGCTGCTGTGCGCGGTCGGCCTGATGCTGGTCGCGCTGGTGCGCCAACCGGCCGCCTACATCGTCGGCAACCTGGTGGTGAACCTGGGCTACTGGGTGATCCTGCCGCTGGCCATGTCCGTGGCGGCCGACCTGGATCGCAACTCCGGCCGGCTGGTGGCGTTCACCCTGGGTCTGTCGTCGGTGGGCCTGGCGCTGGGCCCGACGCTGGCCGGCCCGCTACTCGGCGGCGAGGACACCACGCTGGGCGGCTGGGTGTTCGGCATCATCGGGCTGATCGCCGTTCCGCTCATCCTGCCGCCGGCCAACGCCGCCGACCGCGCGGCTCGGGCACACCAACCGGCCGGCTAGCTCGTCGCGGCGACGCTGCGGGAGTGGGCCGGACGTAAAGCCCGCACCCGGATGCGGGCGCCGCGGTGCGGTTGCTGGATGACCCCGCTGACCCGCGGCCGCTCACCGCGGCCGGTGGCGGTCTCCAACTCCACCCGGCGCAGCACTTCGCCCAGGACGATCCGCATTTCGGCCAGCGCCAGGTTGGCGCCCAGGCAGCGCCGGTTGCCGCCGCCGAAGGGCAGCCAGGTGGTGGGGGTCTGGCTGTGGCCCAGCATTCGTTCCGGCCGGAACGCCTCGGGGTTCCGGTAGACCGCTGCGCTGGCGTGCACCAGGCCGATCGCCGGGATCACCGTGACGCCGGCCGGCAGCCGGTAGCCGGCGATCTCCACCGGTTGCTTGAGAACCCGGCCGACGTCGAAGACCACCGGGCGGATCCGCAGCGTCTCGCGGGCGACGGCGTCGAGGTACTCGTCGTCGCCGGCGTCGGCGGCGGCCACCGCCCGGGCCAACACGTCGGGATGACGGGTGAGCCGCTCCAACGCCCAGGACAGCGCGGTGGCGGTGGTGTCGTGCCCGGCCAGCAGCAGTGTCATCAGCTGGTCGCGCAGTTCGGCGTCGGTCATCTGCCGGCCGTCCCCGCCATCCTGCTGGCCGGCGGCGCGCACCAGCATGGCCAGGGCGTCGGTGCGTTCGGCCAGATTCGGGTCGGCGCGGCGCTCGGCGATCTCGGCGTAGAGCAGCGCGTCGGCCTCGGCGATGCGCCGGCCCAGTCCGCGCCACGGCCAGCGCCGCTGCAGCCGGGGGCGGGCGATGGCCAGGGTGTCGACGTAGCCCAGGCTCAGCAGCCGCGGCATCAGGGCACGCAGGGCGGCAAGGCGGTCGGGGTCGCTGGCGCCGATGGCGGTCCGCAGGATCACCTCCAGGGTGATCTCGGACATCTTCGGTGCCACGGGGAACTCCC
The DNA here is from genome assembly GCA_018882545.1 of Mycobacterium sp. Lineage (GTDB taxonomy): Bacteria > Actinomycetota > Actinomycetes > Mycobacteriales > Mycobacteriaceae > Mycobacterium. Next base: position 1,447 of record VERS01000130.1, on the reverse strand, counting down.
GCCCCACCGGCCAGCGGTCGATGTTGGCCGCGGCGATCGCGGCGATCAGTCCGCTCTGGCGGGCCACCGCGTCGCGGTGGAACGGCGCCAGCATCAGCCGGCGACGGTCGCGGTGCAGATCCTCGTCGAGCACCAGCACCGAACTGCGGCCGAGCATCCCGGCCAACACCGAGTTGGCCTCACCGGCGTGGTAGACCCGCGGGTCACCGGCGAACACCGTCTTGATGTGCTCGGGATCGGCCAGGTACACCCCGGGCCCGAAACCGGCCGGCCGGACGGTGAACACATCGCCGTAGCGGCGCTGACAGGCGAACGCGCAGGCCGACCACCAGCGCAGCATCAGAGCCGTCTGCACGCTGGCCGGCAGTGGCGGTCCGGGCGGCATGCTCCCCATGTCCCCACCCTACAAACACACTCCGTTCCAACATCTCCCTGGACCCGCTGACCGCCGCGGAGGTCGGCGCCGACGACGTCGACCTCCAGCTACCAAAAAGTAGGCCGATGATTCTGGGACGCCTGTGTCGGCGCCGGGCGCGCGGCGCCGGTGTCACAGTGCCCTGGCCCGGTGTGCGCGGCCACCCCCCGACGACGGCATAACACCACTTAACGCGCTATGATTAGGAGTCTGATGAGGTTGTTTTCGGCGGCCGCTCGTTGTTGGCGGGGTTTCTGGATCGTGGATCGAGGCGCTCTCGCCTACCCATTGAAAGGTGTTACTTGACCGACTCCAGCAAAACCCTGATCGCTGCCCTCCTGGACCGCTCCGGTTCGATGGCGACCTCGATCCAATCCACCGAGGACGGCTTCCGCGAACTCATCAACGGCCAGCGCGCCACTCCCGGACAGTGCCAGGTGACCCTGGCCCAGTTCGACCACGCCTATGAGGTGGTCTATTCGCCCACCGACATCGGTGCGGTGCCGGAGTTCGTGCTCGAGCCGCGCGGCCGGACCGCACTGCTCGACGCGGCCGGACGGTTCATCACCGAGGTGGGTGAACAACTTTCGGCGCTGCCGGAGCACGAGCGGCCCGGACAGGTGATCTGCCTCATGATGACCGACGGCATGGAGAACGCCAGCCAGACCTGGACGTGGGAGGCCGTCAAGGCGCTGATCACCCAGCAGCGTGAGGTCTACGACTGGGAGTTCATCTTCCTCGGCGCCGACATCGACGCCGTCGAGGTCGCGTCCCGGATGGGCATGGACTCCAGGTACGCGATGAACTTCGACAAGCGCGACTACCTCGCACAGCGTGCGGCGTTCGCCTCGACCGAGAAAGTGATCAACCGCAAGCGCATGATGTCAGGTCATGCCGACGACGGCTTCAGCGAGGACGACCGCCGCAAGGCAATGGGCGAATAGCCTGGGGCGGCAGTCTTTTCAGGCTGCCGCCAACTGGGCCGTCTGCGCCTGTAGAACGGTGTCGGTCGGGGCGGTGCGTTCCCACAGC
>VERS01000129.1 GCA_018882545.1 Mycobacterium sp. | reverse complement strand
GTGCTCGACGACGTCAGTTTCACCGCCACACCGGCCACCACCACCGCGATCGTCGGCGGCACCGGGTCGGGGAAGTCGACGCTGGTTGCGCTGATCTGCCGACTCTATGACGTGACCGACGGAGCGGTCCGGGTGGACGGCATCGACGTGCGCGACTACGACACCGAGGATCTGTGGGCGGCGGTCGGGCTGGTACCCCAGCGCGGCTACCTGTTCTCCGGCACCGTCGCCGAGAATCTGCGCTACGGCAAGCCCGACGCCACCGACGAGGAGATGTGGGCGGCGCTGCGGATGGCGGCCGCCGAGGACTTCGTCCGCGGGCATCCCGACGGGCTGGCGATGCGGATCGCCCAGGGCGGCGTGAATGTCTCCGGCGGTCAACGCCAGCGGCTGGCGATCGCCCGGGCGATGATCCGCAAGCCGAGGATCTATCTGTTCGACGACGCGCTGTCGGCCCTCGATGCCGGCACCGACGCGCGGGTGCGCGCGGCACTACGGGCGGCCTCGGCCGAGGCAACGGTGATCATTGTGGCGCAGCGTATTTCGACGGTTCTCGACGCCGACCAGATCATCGTCCTCGACGGCGGCCGGGTGGTCGGGGTCGGATCTCACGAAGTGCTGCTCGCCGAGTGTCCGACGTATGGCCAGTTCGTCGCATCCCAGACGGTCGGCGTCGGGGGCCCCTGGTGACCGCCCCGCCGGTGCGCGCCGGGGTGCGGGCGATGCTGGCCGATCCCGCACTCGCGCGGTCTCGGGACTTTCGGGGCTCCGCCCTGCGGTTGCTGCGCCGGCTGACCCCCTACCGGTGGCCGACGGCGGCGGTGTTGGCGATGGCCGTTGCAGGCGTGGTGTTGTCGGTGATCGGCCCACGGGTGCTGGGACACGCCACCGACCTGTTGTTCAACGGGTTCATCGGGCGCCGCCTGCCGGCCGGGATCACCAGGGCGCAGGCGATCAGCGACGCGAGGGCACGCGGCGACGACAGGTTCGCCGACCTGCTGTCCGGGATGAACGTGGTGCCGGGTCAGGGGATCGACTTCGCGGCGGTCGGGCGGACACTGCTGCTGGCTCTTGGGCTTTATCTGCTTGCGGCACTGTTGATCTGGGGTCAGGCGCGGCTGCTCAACGTGATCGTCCAGCGCACGGTGACCGGGTTACGCGCCGACGTGGAGGCCAAGATCCACCGGCTGCCGCTGTCCTACTTCGATTCCCGGCAGCGCGGGGAATTGCTCAGCCGGGTGACCAACGACGTGGACAACATCGCGGCCTCGGTGTCGCTGACGATCAGCCAGCTCCTGACCGCGGTCCTCACCGTGCTCGCGGTGCTGGTGATGATGCTGGTCATCTCACCGGTGCTGACGCTGATCACCGTGGCGCTGGTTCCGCTGTCGCTGGTCGCCATCCGGGCGATCACCCGCCGGTCCCGAACCCTGTTCGTGGCGCAGTGGGCCAACACCGGCCGGCTCAACGCCCACATCGAGGAGACCTACAGCGGCTTCACGGTGGTCAAGACCTTCGGCCACCGGACCTCGGCGGGTGAGCAGTTCGACCGGCTCAACGATGAGGTCTACCACGCCGGCTTCGGCGCGCAGTTCTTCTCCGGGCTGCTATCGCCGGCGACCATGATCATCGGGAACCTCGGCTATGTCGCGGTGGCGGTGGTCGGCGGCTATCAGGTCGCCACCGGTCAGATCACCCTCGGCAGCGTGCAGGCTTTCATCCAGTACGTCCGCCAGTTCAACCAGCCGTTGACCCAACTGGCCGGGATGTACAACACGATGCAGTCGGGGGTGGCCAGTGCCGAACGGGTCTTCGAGTTCCTCGACGAACCCGAGGAGAGCCGGGAGTCGGGCGCAACCGAGGTGCCTCGCGGACCGGGCCGAGTGGAGTTCCGCAACGTCGGTTTCGGCTACCAGCCCGGTATGCCGGTGATCGAGGACCTTTCGCTGACCGCCGAACCGGGAAGCACAGTGGCGATCGTCGGTCCCACCGGAGCGGGCAAGACCACCCTGGTGAATCTGCTGATGCGGTTCTACGAACCGGACTCCGGCGCCATCCTCATCGACGGTGTCGACATCCGGACCGTGCGCCGGCAGTCGCTGCGCTCCCGGTTCGGGATGGTGCCCCAGGACTCCTGGCTGTTCGGCGGAACGATCGCCGAGAACATCGCCTACGGCAGACCCGACGCCGGCGCGGAGGAGATCGTTGCGGCGGCCCGGGCGGCCCGGGTGGACACCGTCGTGCGGGCGTTGCCGGACGGGTACGACACCCGGGTCGGCAACGACGGCGGCAACATCAGTGCCGGGGAGCGGCAGTTGATCACCATCGCCCGGGCGTTTCTCAGCCGCCACCAGTTGCTGATTCTCGACGAGGCGACCAGTTCGGTGGACACTCGAACTGAGCTTCTGGTTCAGCAGGCGATGGTGGACTTACGCCGGGGTCGGACGAGTTTCATTATCGCCCATAGGCTCTCGACGATCCGCGACGCGGACCTGATCGTGGTGCTCGTCGGCGGCCGGATCGTCGAGCAGGGCGGCCACGCCGAACTGATGGACCGGCGCGGAACCTACTGGGAGATGGTGGGAGCCCAGAGCGCCCGCGGCTAAAGCTCGGGACCCTGCGCGCGCAGGTCGTCGACCTCCGCCATCGCCTCCCGCAGCTTGGCCAGCCAGTCCTCGGTATGTTCACCCACCAGGCGTACGCACCAGGCCAGCGCGTCGGAACGCGATCGGGCGACTCCGGCGTCGACCAGGGTGTCGAGCACCTGGCGCTCGGGCTGGCGCAGCCGGGTCATCACCGGCACCGCGATATGAGTGAACAGGATCCGTTGTGATTCGTCCCCGGTGACGACCTCGACGCCCCAGGACACCTTGCGACCGTACTGATCCTGGGCTTCCTCGGCGATGCGCATCCGCTCAGCCCGGGTGTCTTCACGGAACCGCGATGCCCGGCCCGCCGCCCGGGCCGGGGTGTCCTCGGCGTCGGCAGGTAGCCGGCCGATCACCGTGATCTCCTCGCGGTCGACGATCACCGTGGGGTCCGCGTCGAACCAACCGTCCGGGAGGCGACCGGCGAACCACTCGGCGGCGTCCCCGGCTTGCGGCTGGTCGGCAAGTTGCCAGCCACCAGACCGGCGGGAGTACATGTTTTTTTTCATGCATTACATACTTACACAATTTCAAGCAGGTCACTCAGTGGTTCGCTCAGGGATGAACCAAGGCGCTCCGGCCGACGTGTGGAGATAATGGCGAGATGGCCGGTAAAGAGATCGATCCCCAGCGGGCGCGGGCCGCGCGCGATGTCGTGCGTCAGCATCCCGGGATGGCACTGTTCGCCGCCTCCCCGATACTCCTGGCCGCCGGGGTGGTGCGGTGGCTGGTGGGGCCGGGCTGGGCGATTGTCCTTCTGATCGTCGGCTTGGTCGCCGGCGGGATGGCCCTCCTGCGCAAGCGCTAGGCACGGCAACCACCGGGCGGCCCCTCAGCAGTGCGGGGCCGTGTCGCCCTGGTTACTGCCGCGCCCGCGCGCCCAGACCACCAGCCACACCGCCGTGACGATCGTGACGATGAGGAAACTGGGCGGTGCGTTGAACATCGCGGATGCGGCCAACCCCAGCCAGACGCAGGCCACCGCCAGTCCGGTCGAGATCGCCATCGCCAGAACGGGCCGGGGTGTCAACGCGATCGCGGTCGCGGCGGGCGTGATCAACAGCGCGAACAGCAATAGCGAGCCGACCGCCTGGATCGCCATCGTCACCGTCAGGCCCATCAGCAGCATGAAGACCAGCGACAGCGTCCCGACGGGGATGCCCTTGGCTCGGGCCACCGCGGGGTTGATCGAACTGTAGAGCAGCGGTCGGTAGACGACCCCGACGATGAGGGCCACCACCGCCAGCAGCGCGGCAAACACTCTGAGTTGTTCCCCGGTGATCGCCAGCAGGTTGCCGAACAGCACGTTGGTCATGGTGCTGGAACTCTTGGTTGCCAGGGAGTTGAAGAACAACCCGAGCCCGGTCGCGAATGCCAGCACCGTACCGGTCACGACGTCGCGCTCGGAGGCGCGCTGGCCCAGGACGGCGATCAGAATCGCACCACCCACGCAGAAGACGCCCAGTCCCAGGACCGGTGACAGGCCAAGCAGCACCGCGCCGGTGGCACCGGGCAGACCGATATGGGCAAGCGCGTGTGCGGCGAATGCACTCTGGCGCAGCACGACGAAGTACCCGATCACCCCGGCGGCCAGCGCCACGATGGTGCCGCCCAGGAGCGCGTTGCGCATGAATGCCGAATCGAGGATCTCCAGCCAGTCCGGCTGGTATCCCACCGTGGCCAGGCCGGCTCTCCCGGTCGAACCGTCTCTCACAGAACGCTTCTCATGTACAGCTGCCCCTGCGGGGTGTGGACCACCTGAATCGGCGCGCCGTAGAGGTGGGTCAGCAGTTCGTCATCGACGACCCGTCCTATCGGGGCATGGTGGGCATGTCCGTCGAGCAGGTAGATCGCGCTGTCCAGGATCGGCAGCAGGGGGTTGAGATCGTGGGCGACCACGATGATGGTGAGGCCGAGTTCGCGATGCAGCTTGGCCAGCAGCAGCACCGTCTCGCGTTGGCTGCCGATGTCCAGGGCGGCCAGCGGCTCGTCGAGGATGAGCATCCGGGGGCCGGCCACCAGGGCCTCGGCGATCGCCACCCGCTGACGTTGCCCTCCGGAGAGCGTCGAGAGTCGCTGTTGGGCGAATCCGTCGGCGTCCAGTGCAGCCAGAGTCTGCGCGGCCGAACGGCGCTGGGCCGCGGTGGTTCGAAAATACGCCCATCGGTGGCCGGTCAGTCCCAGCAGCACGGCGTCGATTGCCCGGACCGCCTCCCCGGAGGTGGCCGCGTAGTGCTGGGGCACGTAGCCGATCAGGTCGTTGTCCTCGCCGGGGGCGTGGCCGAAGACCGTCAACTCCCCCGAGGCCACCGGGATCAGGCCGAGGATCATCTGCACCAGCGTCGTCTTGCCGGATCCGTTGGCACCGATGACCGCGACCACACTGCCCGCCGGGACGTCGAACGTGCCCTCCGACCAGATCACCCGGCCGTTGCGGATGACGCTGGCGTCCCGGAAGGACAGCGCCGGGTCCCGCGGCGGATCAGAGGCTGACACCGAGCGCCTTGGCCAGCGCTTCCAGTTGGGAGTCCTGCCAACCGACGAAGCTGTCCTGCCCCGGCGGCACCGTCTCGGTGACCTCGACGACGGGGACCCCGGCGCGCTCGGCGGCCTGGCGCAACTGCTGGGACACCGAACCTTCGGTCTGGGTGTTGAAGATCAGGACGTCGATCTGGCCACCGGCCAGCGCCGTCTGGAACGCCCGGATGTCGGCGGGTGCGGGGTCTGATTCGTTCGCCGCGGCCTGCCGGTACCCCTGCGGCGTCCGGTTGACAAGACCCAGCGCTTCGGCCTGATAGTCGAAGACCGACTCGGTGGCGGCGTAGGACCTGCCCGTGGCAGCGGTCTTGATCTTGGCGATCAGTTCGTCGTACGGCTTGAGTGCGGTCGCAAACGCGGCACGGCGCTCACCGAAGTAGCCGGCGGCCTCGGGGTTGATCTTGGCCAGTTCGGCCGATACGGCGTCGGCGACGGCGGTGACCGCCTGCGGTCGGTACCACAGATGCGGGTTGGCCCCCGCGGGGGTGTCGGTGAGTGCGGCGACGTCGATCAGCGGCGCCGAACCCGCCGAGGTCGCCGCGAGGTCGGCAGCCCAGTGGTCGTAGTCGGCGCCGTTGACCACCACCAGTTGAGCCTTCTTGAAGGTGTTGGCGTCCGACGGCGAGGGTTCGTAGTCATGCGGGTCCACCGACGAACTGGCCAGCAGCGTCGTCACGGTGGCGCAGTCGCCGCCGAGCTCGGAGACGATATCGCCCCACTGATCCACGCTGACAACCACATTGACCGCCGCTCCACCGGGACAGGCGGTCTGCGACGGGCCCTCGGCGGTCCGCGGCTGCGAACTGCAGCTGGGAACCGAGGCCAGCAGGGCCGCCGACGACGCGGCGATCCCGGCACAACGGATGAACCGGCGAAAGGTCACCCACAAATGATAATCGTTTTCATTTAAATGGCAATGCGGAACGCTGATCTGGCACACTGACCCGGTGCCTGCAGTGAACCCGAGGGCGGGCTCCGAGCGGACGCGACCGTTGCCGGTGTGGGTCGTCACCGCGGTGGTGGTGGCCCTCGCGATATTCGGCAGCACTCTGCGATCGGCCGTGTACGACAGCACCGCACTGTCGACGGCGGGTACCGTTTTCGCCGGAATCTTCGTGCAGGCGTTGCCTTTCCTCGCCCTCGGAGTACTGCTGAGCGCACTGCTCGCGACCTTCGTGACGCCGGAACGCCTGTCGCGCTGGCTACCCCGGCGGCCCGCGGTGGCGGTGGTGACGGCAGCGGCGAGCGGCGCAGCACTGCCGGGGTGCGAGTGCGGCTCGGTACCGCTGGCCCGCCGCCTGTTCGGTGAGGGTGCGGTGGGCGCCGCGGCGCTGGCGTTCATGTTGGCAGCCCCGGCGATCAATCCGATCGTGGTGGTCTCCACGGTGGTGGCTTT
>VERS01000726.1 GCA_018882545.1 Mycobacterium sp. | reverse complement strand
CCGCCGGCCCCGCCCGCGGTGGTGCCCGCCCCGCCTGCCCCACCGGCCCCGCCGTCTCCGCGCAGTCCGAGGAACCCGGCGGCTCCGCCGTCGCCGCCGGCCGCGCCGGTCCCGGGTAGCGCGGCACCCTGGCCGCCGGCCCCACCGTTACCCCACAGCAGACCGCCCCTGCCGCCGGCGCCGCCGACGCCGCCGTTGACTCCGGCAATCCCCGCGCCGCCGGTCCCGCCGTTGCCGAACAGACCGGATCCGCCGCCGCTGCCGCCGTTAAATCCGTTGCCGCCGTTGCCGAACAGCGCCCCGGCCCGGCCGCCGTCGCAGGCGCCGGTGGTGCACGAACCCTCGTAGCTGGTGTAGCTGTAGCCGTTGCCGATCAGCAGGCCGGCGTTGGGGTTGGTGGCGGTACCGTCACCGATGAAGATCCGGATGAAGTCGGCGAACGGGTTCGCCGGGGCGGTGACCTGGGGTGAAGTGACGGCCTGACCCGCCGGCAACGTCGGCGCGGGCGGCTCGCCGGTGCCGGTGGTAGCCGCCGCATGGGGCGTCGCCGACCTGGTGCCCAGCTCCCGGCGGGTGAACGCCGCCGCGGTCCACATCAGCGGTGCTGCGGCCGGGCCGTCGCCAGCTCCGGAGCCCAGCCATTCCAATAGGTTGCCGGGCAACCCCGAGACTGCTTTACGGGCCGCTGCCGGGGTGGCCGTCATCGACGGGGCCGAGGCGCTCGCGGTGATCTGTGCGGCGGGTTCAACGCCGCCGTCAACCGCCGGTGCTTGTTCCAGGGCGGCGGCTGGGGCCTCGATTGCCAGGGCGTCGGAGGTCACGGGCGCCGGTTCAGCCGACGGCTCACCGGCGGGCCCCTCGGCGACGGGCACGGCGGAGATCACCGGGTCAAGGTCTTGAGCGGTGGCGGCCGGACGCGGACCACGGCCTGCGCCGGGTTCGGCAGTGGTGCCATCGGTGGCCGCCCCGGCACGGTGGGTGTCACCCGGGGCGGGGACCGGCTCGGCAGCGGCGGCGGTCTGGCCGGCCGCCGCTCCGCGCCGGGGACTGCGGGCGGGTACCCGCGACGAGTCTCCGTCGTTGGACCCGGTTGCGTTCCGTGCGGCACCAGCGCGTGCGGCGCCAGGGCGTGTTTCAGGTCCGGAGGTGCCGTCGCTGGCCGACCCGGTCGAACCGGCCGATCCGCTGGTGTCGGCCGCGGCGACGGCCGGCAACATGACCACGGCCGCGCCGATGCCCAGTGCCACCGCCAGGGCGCCCACCCGGCCGACCGGCCGACTCTGCTCGGAATGCAGGGATTGAGCGGCCATCACATGTCCTTCCGGGTTGCTGATAGTCGCCTGAGACTACCCTCAGCGATTTCGGCCACGCGGGCTTCCCGGGGCAGGACGGCCAGAAAGTACAAACCTTATGTACCGAGCAGCCAACGTCGATGGCGCTCAACGCCGTCAGAGGTTGAACCGCTGTTTGACTTCGCGGGTTTGGACCTGCTCGACGATGATGCCGAGCAGCGGAATCGTGCCGGCCAGCAGGACGCCGATGGTC
>VERS01000128.1 GCA_018882545.1 Mycobacterium sp. | reverse complement strand
CGCCGCGGCGGCGGTTTTTCTGGGACTGGCGTTGGCCAGCCCGCAGGTGCACGGTGTGGCGCACGCGGATGAGGTCGCCCCGGGACGGGAATCGACCGGCCGGCCGGCCGTGCGGGCTGACGCGCAGGGCCGGACCCGCACCCCCGACGGCCTCGCCTCGCCGGCCTCGGCGCTGGTGAGCGCTCTGCGTCTGCAGGAGATTCCAGTCCTGGGCCCGTTGTTGCTGACCCCCTTCGTCACGCTCGTCAACCGCATACCCGTGGTCAGCGATGTGCTGCATCCGATCTTCGGCTATCCGCTACTCCCGCAAGGTCTCGCGGCGCCCCGCGACGTGCGGGTCGTCTCCTTCGACGGCACGCAGATCAATGTCCACTTCATGCCGGCGGCGGGGCTGCCCTCAGGACAGAGCGCGCCCACCGTTTTCCTGGCCCCGGCGCTGGGGATGCCGGGTGCGACCAACCTCGACGGCACGCCCCTTGACCTGATCCTGGCCGACCTGGGCAGTGAGATCGGCGTCGGCGCCCTGCGGAAGGCTGGCTACAACGTCGTCACCTGGGACCCCCGGGGCACCTACTTGTCCGGCGGGGCGCTGCAGATCGACTCCCCGGAATACGAAGCCCGTGACGTCTCCGCGATCATCTCGTGTGTCGCCCAGCAGGCGGAGACCCAACTGGACGCCCCCGATGATCCCCGGATGGGGATGGCCGGTGCGTCCTATGGCGGCGGAATCCAACTGGTCACCGCCGCAACCGATCACCGTGTCGACGCGATCGTGCCCGTGCTGTCCTGGAACACCCTGAACAGCTCGCTCTACAAGAGCGGCGCCTTCAAGACCGGGGGCGCGAGCGCCCTGGCGGCCACCTTGGTGTTGACCCTTACGCGGATGAACCCGCAAATCATCCCGATGGTCGTCTACGGCGACTTCACCGGCGAGATGACGGCGGCGGGTCAGGATCTGCTGGCGCGCAGCGGCCCCGGCCCGGCCCGCGGATTTCCCGACCTGGGTGGGCCGGATCAGCGCCCCCACTCTGCTGATCCAGGGCACCGTCGACACCCTCGACGCTGAAGGAAGCCGACATCACCGCAAAGGCCCTCATGGCGCGGAGCGTTCCGACGAAGGTGCTTTGGTTCTGCGGCGGACACGGGGTGTGCATTCACAACGTCTTTGATCTGAGCGATGGAGCCCTCCTGGTGCAACGGACCGTCGAATGGCTGAACCGCTACCTCAAGGGCAGCGCCGAGCCCACCGGGCCGACCCTCGAGTGGGTCGACCAGCGTGGGCGACACCTCGGAACCGAGACCTACCCCGCACCCGTCACAGCGCCGCTGCTCGCCGCGCTCGACGGGGGCCGGGTGCTGCCGCTGGTTCCCTTCGTGGGCGGTTCGGGCCCGATGTTCCTGGTGCCTCCGGTGGGCGGGACGAAGGCGTTCAACGCGGTGAACCTGACCACTCCGGTCGCCGCGACGACCACCTACATCGCCGGTGAGCCGACACTGACGCTCAGCTACTCCGGCACCGGGACCGGCGATCACGTCTACGCCCAACTGCTCGACGACACCACCGGTCTGGTGATCGGCAATCAGGTCACCCCGATCCCGGTCACCCTCGACGGCCGGCCCCACACCATCAGCGTTCCGCTGGAGATGATCGCCCACACCCTCAACCCGGGCGAGACCCTGACCGTGCAACTTCTGGCATGGTCGGCGGCGCATGCGGCGAGTTGGTCGCTGGGCACTCTGACCGTCAACGACATGCGGATCACGCTGCCGACGACGCCCGACCCGATCGACATTCCGCATCCCCTCGGCGTCGGCTGAGCGGTCGGGCAGTACACCCGCGCTGTCGGCGCGCCTTACGGCCGCTGCGCGATATCGGCGACCAGCACCCCCACCCCCCGGCGCGCGGCGATCCGCGTCATGATCGGCAGCGACGGGTCGGCAGTACCCGCCGGCACGATCCGTGGATTGACCACGTGCACGAAACGGCCGCCCAGCAGCACATCGGCCTCGCCGGCGGCCAGGACGTTCTTGACCCAGTTGGTTTTGCCGTGCGCCAGCATGATGGCCACCAGGTGGCCCTTGCGGTACGCCGATACCGCCGTCTGCAGGGAGCGGCCGGTTTTGCGGCCCCGGTGCCGGATCACCGTGATGCCGGGAACGAAACGCGCAATCGGCACGGCAACCGGGTTGATGTACTTGATCTGGAAGTTCTCGAACCACACCGGGAAACGCATGGGCACGCCGGGGGCGTTGTTGGGGTGGGTGAGCCGGGGATCGGACATGGTTCCCATCATGCCGTTCCGCTACAGCAGCACCTGCCCACCGTCCACGATCAGGTCCTGCCCGGTCAGGTAGCCGGCCTGGTCGCTGGCCAGCCACAGCACGGCGTTGGCGATCTCGTCGGGGTCGGCGACTCGGCCGAGTGGAATGCTGCCCCGCACCCGGTCTGCCCGGTCGGCGTCGGTCTCCCCGGCCCGCAACGACATCTCGGTCGCCGTCGTTCCGGGGCTGACGCAGTTCACCCGGATGCCGTGCTGCGCGACCTCCATGGCCGCGGTCTGGGTCAGCACGTGCACGCCGGCCTTGCTGGCCACGTAGGCAGCGAGGTTGACCCGGTTCATCGCCACTCCGAGGCTGGAGGCGGTGTTGACGATCGCACCCGGCCCGCCTTGTGAAATCATCTGCGCCAGAGTGTGCTTCATACACAGGAATGTTGCGGTGAGGTTGACCGCAAGAGTCTGCTCCCAGTCGGTCAGTGTGGTGTCCACGATCGGGGTGGGGGGGCGGAAGACGCCGGCCAGGTTGACCATGACGTCGACGCGTCCGGAGAGGGCCGCGGCGGCGTCGATGCCGTTGCGCACACTGTCCTCGTCGGTGACGTCGATGGCCAGCGGCTGCACCGAACCTCCCGCCGAGCGGATCGGCCCGACGACCTCGGCCAGGGAGCCCTCGACACGGCGCGCACTTGCGGCAACCAGGGCCCCGGCGGCGGCGAAACGCGACGCGACCACCGAGCCGATACCCCCGCTCGCCGCGATGACCAGAACTGTTTTACCGCTGAAGTCAATGGGTTCGGCGTTCACACCGGTCATCATGCCCGAACCGCCGCGACGCTCCCTCGGATGGCGGCATTAACGCCCGGTAGTCCAATCGATGCGTAATTGATTTCTCGATAACCGCGCCCATCAGGGACAATGGCGGTCGATGAGTTCACCTTCGGCGTTCCCCCCGGTATTCCCTCCGATCTCCCGGATCGACCTGCGCGGCCGTGCGATGAGCGCCGCTCAGTTGCGGGCCGCCCTGCCTCGGGGCGGGGTGGACGTCGACACGGTGGTGCCCACCGTGCAGCCGATCGTCGCCGACATCGCCGATCGCGGTGCGGTCGCTGCGTTGGAGTACGGTGCGCGGTTCGACGGCGTAAGGCCGGACTCGGTGCGGGTTCCGGTGGCCGAACTCGATGCGGCGCTGGTCCGGTTGGACCCCGACGTGCGGTCTGCTCTTGAGGTTGCGATCGAGCGCACCCGCGCCGTACACGCCGCCCAGCGACGCACCGACACCACCACGGTGCTGGCGCCGGGCGCCTCGGTCACCGAGCGGTGGGTGCCGGTGGAACGGGTCGGTCTCTATGTGCCCGGCGGCACCGCGGTGTACCCGTCCAGTGTGGTGATGAACGTGGTGCCGGCCCAGGCCGCCGGCGTGGAATCGCTGGTGGTCGCCAGCCCGCCGCAGGCAGACTTCGGCGGTCTGCCGCACCCGACCATCCTGGCAGCGGCCCGGCTGCTCGGTGTGGGGGAGGTGTGGGCGGTCGGCGGTGCTCAGGCGGTGGCACTGCTGGCCTACGGCGGGCTCGACACCGACGGCGGCGAACTCGCACCGGTCGACATGATCACCGGGCCCGGCAACATCTATGTGACCGCGGCCAAAAGGGTCTGCCGTTCGCAGGTCGGTATCGACTCCGAGGCCGGCCCCACCGAGATCGCGATCCTGGCCGACCACACCGCCGATCCGGTGCATATCGCCGCCGACCTGATCAGCCAGGCCGAACACGATGTGATGGCCGCCAGCGTGCTGGTCACCGACAGCGTCGAACTCGCCGATGCCACCGAGGCCGAGCTGGCTGTCCAGTTGCAGACCACGGTGCACCGTGATCGGGTCGCCGAGGCGCTCGGTGGGCCGCAGTCGGCCATCGTGCTCGTCGACGACGTCGACACCGGAGTCCGGGTGGTCAACTCCTACGCAGCCGAGCATCTGGAAATCCAGACCGCCGATGCGGCCGGGGTTGCTGCCCGAATCCGTTCGGCCGGAGCGGTGTTCGTCGGTCCGTGGTCACCGGTCAGTCTCGGTGACTACTGCGCCGGATCCAATCACGTGCTGCCCACCGCCGGGTGCGCCCGGCACGCCAGTGGCCTGTCGGTACAGACCTTCCTGCGCGGCATCCACGTGGTGGACTACACCGAGGCGGCCCTGAAGGACGTCTCCCGGTATGTGATCACCCTGGCCAACGCCGAAGACCTGCCCGCGCACGGCGAGGCGGTGCGGCGGAGGTTCGAGCGGTGACACCTGGCCTGAAGGTGGGCCTGGAGGACCTGCCGTTGCGGGCGAACCTGCGTGGGAAATCGCCCTATGGCGCGCCGCAACTGGACGTTCCGGTGCGATTGAACACCAACGAGAATCCCCACCCGCCGAGCGCTGCACTGGTCGAGGACGTGACCGGGTCGGTGCGGGAAGCCGCCCGGCAGTTGCACCGCTACCCCGACCGTGATGCCGTGGCGCTGCGCCGGGATCTGGCGGGCTACTTGACCCGGGCGACGGGGTCTGAGGTAGGCGTCGAGAACGTCTGGGCGGCCAACGGGTCCAACGAGATCCTGCAGCAGTTGCTGCAGGCGTTCGGCGGGCCGGGCCGCAGCGCGATCGGCTTCGTGCCGTCCTACTCGATGCACCCGATCATTTCCGAAGGCACCCAGACCCGCTGGATCGAGGCGGTTCGCGCGGCCGACTTCAGCCTGGATGTCGATGCCGCCGTCGCCGCGGTCCACCACGAACGGCCCGACGTCGTCTTCGTGACCAGTCCCAACAATCCGACGGGACAGAGCATTCCACTGGCGGATCTGCGGCGGCTGTTGGACGCGATAACGGGCGGGATGCTCATCGTCGACGAGGCCTATGGCGAATTCTCCAGCCAGCCGAGCGCCATCTCGCTACTCGAGGAGTATCCGTCGAAGCTGATCGTCAGCCGCACCATGAGCAAGGCCTTCGCCTTCGCCGGCGGAAGACTGGGCTACCTGGTAGCCGCCCCCGCGGTGATCGAGGCGGTGCTGCTGGTGCGGCTGCCCTACCACCTCTCCGCGCTCACCCAGGCTGCCGCCCGGGCCGCACTGCGGCACGCCGACGAGACGCTGGCCTCGGTGGCCGCTCTGGCCGGCGAGCGAGACCGGGTGAGTGCGGCGTTGGTGGACTTGGGTTTTCGGGTGATCCCCAGCGACGCCAACTTCGTGCTGTTCGGTGTGTTCGCCGATGCCGCCGCGGCGTGGGAGCGCTACCTGGCCGACGGGGTTCTGATCCGCGACGTCGATATCCCCGGATACCTGCGCGTCACCATCGGCCTGGAGCACGAGAATGACGCCTTCCTGGCCGCGAGCCGTGCAATCGCGGCCGCCGAATCGGCCCAGCCCCTAGGAGCGCAATGAGCGACAGCACGACCCGGCGCGCCCGGGTGGAGCGCAAGACCAAAGAGTCCGAGATCATCGTCGAACTCGACCTCGACGGCACGGGTCGCGTCAGCGTGGACACCGGGGTCCCGTTCTTCGACCACATGCTGACCGCGCTGGGCACCCATGCCAGCTTCGACCTGGCTGTCACCGCCCGCGGCGACGTGGAGATCGAGGCCCACCACACTGTCGAGGACACCGCCATCGTGCTGGGCACCGCCCTGGGGCAGGCACTCGGTGACAAGACGGGCATCCGGCGCTTCGGTGACGCGTTCATCCCGATGGACGAGACCCTGGCGCACGCCGCCGTCGACGTCTCCGGCCGGCCCTACTTCGTGCACACCGGCGAACCGGACTACCTGGTGGACTTCACCATCGCCGGATCGGGCGTGCCGTACCACACCGTCATCAACCGGCACGTCTTCGAGTCCCTGGCCGCCAACGCCCGCATCGCGCTGCACGTGCGCACCATCTACGGCCGCGACCCGCACCACATCACCGAGGCCCAGTACAAGGCCGTCGCGCGGGCGCTGCGGCAGGCTGTCGAGCCGGATCCGCGTGCGACGGGTGTGCCGTCCACCAAAGGCCTTCTGTGACAACACGTTCCGTGGTGGTGCTGGACTACGGTTCGGGCAATCTCCGCTCGGCCCAGCGTGCACTGGAGCGCGTCGGCGCCGAGGTGACGGTGACCGCCGAACGTTCGGCGGCACTGGCTGCCGACGGCCTGGTGGTGCCCGGTGTCGGTGCGTTCGAGGCCTGTATGGGCGGTCTCCGGGGCATCGGCGGGGACGCGGTGATCGCCGAGCGGGTTGCGGCCGACCGGCCGGTGCTCGGGGTATGTGTCGGGATGCAGATTCTGTTCAGTCGCGGGGTGGAG
>VERS01000127.1 GCA_018882545.1 Mycobacterium sp. | reverse complement strand
GTATCCGGCCGCGACGTGCACCGCCTCAAGCAGGCCCGCGCAGGCGCATGTGACGTCGAATGCCACCGCCGGCGTGATGCCCAGGCGCCCGCCGACCTCGGTGGCCGTGGCCGGCTCGAACGCGTCGCGGGCCACCCCGCCGTAGATCAGCAGGTCGACGTCGGCGGCCGCGACGCCGTTCTGCTCCAGGCAGGCCGCCGCCGCCTGCGAGGCGAACTCGCCGGGCGAGAGGGAGTCGTCGCTCTCGAGGTAGCGCAGTTTGGTGTTGCACCGGTCGAAGACCCAGCGAACGCCCTGCTCGATCTGGTCCCACTCGGCCGCCGAGCCGCGGAAATACTCCCGGACCCGCAGCAGAACGGTTTCGTTGTCGACAGCAGTCCCGGGGAGGACAGCCGCGGGGCGCGACAGGAACAGCCGTGGATGCATCAGCAGTCCCCGCAATCAGCCGGGGCCATCGAACGGGGCACTGGATACTCCTTGAAAGGCAAGGCGGGGGTGGGAAATCCCTGAGTAGAGCCTGAGTGTAACCGAAAGTAATGCCCGAACCGAACTGAGGAGGTTCGTCGGGGGGCGGTGAGGGGGGCCAGTTGGCCCAATCAGATGGGCCCTGTTGAGCGACCCAGCAAAGGTCACACCACAAGCGGAAGTGCTACCAGCTGTGGTTTTCCGGAAACCAATCTCACCGGCGAACGTTCGCCGGGTGCTAGGCGGCGCGGCTCAGGTCGATGGCGATGAAGTCCGTCCGCCACAGATCTTCGAAGAGTTCCAGCGCGGTGAACTCCAGCGCCGTCCGGTCGGAGCTCAGCACCCCCGACAGCGCCACCCGTTCGGCGATCTCGCGGATGGTGCGGTCGCCGTCGACGTTCTGGGCGAACGCCAGGTGGGTGGGGTCCAGCCGCACCTGCCAGCCTGGTCGGAAGATGTTGTCGCCCCGGATGCCGCAACGCAACCGCATCAACGGCACGTAGTCCATGGCGCGGTTGGACGAGAAGTCGACCCGGTAGTCGGCCTCCGGCCGATCGCGATGGCAGGCCAGGAAGAAATGGCAGGCATTGAGGGTCTTGATGCGCTCCATGACCGACCAGATCTTCTCGCGGGGCAACCGGTTGACCGCCGAGTAGAACTCGTTTCCCGGCTCGGTCAGCATCGGCGGATAGTAGGAGGTCTTGAGGAACCAGTCCTGGAAGGCAAGCCCCGCCGAGTCCACCAAATCGAGGCAGTCCTCGACGGTGTAACTGCGCTCGCGGCCATGCAGGAAGGTGTCCACCAGACCGGCGTCGAATTGGAGATCCGGTGCTATCGACATGTAGCTGCGCAGCGGGTGGCTGGGTGCCAGCGAGTCGACGGCCGCCTTGACCATGCTCAGCGACTCCTCGTCCTGAACCAGGCCCAGCTCACGGAAGATGGCTTGCATCAGTTCGACTCCGGTGCGCCCGTAGCGGGCGTACAGCATGATCGCCGTGACGCCGTCCGGACGCAGACAGTCGGCCAGCGCCTTCATCCCCACCTTGGGATCCACCAGGTGGTGTAGGACGCCCGTCGACACGATCAGGTCGTATTCACTGTTCAGGCTGGGTGCATCTTCAACCGGAATCAGATGCAGCTCAAGGTTTTTCAGAGCGTACTTATCCTTGAGGTAACGGGTGTGGTCCAGGGACGGCTGGCTGACGTCAATCGCCACCACCTTCGAGGCGCGGTTGGTGTAGGCGAACACCGCGGCCTGGTTGGTGCCGCAGCCGGCGATCAGGATGTCCATCTCAGGCTGGTACGGCCGGTCCGGCCACAGCACGCGGTGTGCGTGGCTGGGATCGAACCACTGCCAGTTGTTGGTCAGCCACGTCTCGAGATTCTGGATCGGCTCGGGGTAGGTCCACTTCTCGTACTGGCGGGCGACCACATCGGCGCGGGGATCGGACATCGGGATGTTCTCCTAAGGTGAGATAAGCGACTCAGCGGTTGCGTAGGAGTTGGCTGTTCTTGAGGACCGGCAGGGGGAACAGGTGCTCGCTGTGGGTGTCGGTCAGGCTGTCATAGAGGCCCAGGGTGTAGACGCCCGGCTGCTCAACGCGCATCGGCAGGTACTGGGTGAACACCCTGAACTTGACGGGCGTCGGCGGGTTGTCGTCCCAATGCCAGGCCCACTCGAGGCTGCCCACCCGCTCCCCCTCCGGTGAGGTGGCGACGATGACCTTGACGGGGTCGTAGTCGGTACCGCCCAGTGCGGTGACTGCCACCACCATCGGGACGGTGATCTGCGCGGGGAAATTGTTCACATAGCAGCAGGTCATCGGGAAGCCCTTAACCGCGATACCACCGGCGGCCTCCTCTACGGCGCTCAACGATGGGGCGAAGGCGACGACTCGCATGGCTTACTCCTCGACTGGGGATTCGTCGGGCCAACAATATCCAGAGCTGGAGGTCGCCCGCGCGGTGCCCGGCAATCTGGCTCACCGCGCCGCCGGTGGCGCTGACTCTCAGGTCGTGTCCACTCCGCGGCTACCGATTCGTCCAGGGAGCCCCACCGCCGGCCCGTCGCGCGTGTAGCTTCGGTGCGATGAAGAAGCTCCTCGCACTGGCCTCTGGATCTCTGCTCGCGCTCAGCGCCGGTGCCGGGATCGCCTCAGCATCCGTCAGCGCTGCCGAACTGCAAGAGATGATCAGCTCTCAAATCGCCTCGGAGGCCGGTGCGGTCCCGGACGCGGTGGTGTGTCCGGGTGATCTGGCGTCTGCACCGGGCGCATCGGTCACCTGCTCGGTGACGGCAGGCGGTGAAACCCGCGGAGTCGTCATCACCGTGGAGTCGGTGGACAACGGTCAACTCGGACTGAGCATGAAGCTCGCCCAGCAGTGATCGTGCGCTGGGGGCTACACCGTCTCGCGCCGCGTTAACTTCCACCCCGGCCGCGGGTAGTGGCAGGTGTATCCGTTCGGGATGCGCAGCAGGTAGTCCTGATGTTCCGGCTCGGCCTCCCAGAATTCCGACGCCGGGATCACCTCGGTGACCACCTTGCCCGGCCACAGTCCGGAGGCCTCGACGTCGGCGATGGTGTCCAGAGCCACCTGCCGTTGTTCCTCATCGAGGTAGAAGATCGCCGAGCGGTAGCTGGTGCCGACGTCGTTACCCTGGCGATTCTTAGTGGTCGGGTCGTGGATCTGGAAGAAGAACTCCAGCAGGGTTCGGTAGTCGGTGCCGGCCGGGTTATAAATGATCTCGACGGCCTCGGCGTGGCCGGGGTGGTTGCGGTAGGTGGCGTTGGCGTTCTGCCCGCCGGTGTAGCCCACCCGTGTTGACACCACCCCGGGTTGGCGGCGGATCAGATCCTGCATGCCCCAGAAGCAGCCGCCGGCCAGGATCGCTTTCTTGTACTCAGTCATCTGTTCCTCCAGTTCGCTTCCTCCATTGTCGAACAGCACGACGAGATCGCCGTACCCCTGCTCCTGCAGGTCGTCGCGGTGCACGAACCGCAGCGCCGCGGAGTTGATGCAGTATCGCCGACCGCCGCGGTCACGCGGGCCGTCCCGGAAGACGTGACCCAGATGGCTGTCCGCTTGCGCCGAGCGCACCTCCACACGAGGGAACAGAAGCGTGAAATCGCGTCTGGTGACCACGTTACCGATGGGCTTGGTGAAACTCGGCCAGCCCGTCCCGCTGTCGAACTTGTCGACCGAGGCGAACAGCGGTTCCCCGGAGACGACGTCGACGTAGATACCGGGTTCGTGGTGATCCCAGTACGCACCGGTGAACGCCGGTTCGGTCCCGTTGCGCTGAGTGACCCGATGCTGCTCGGGTGTCAGGTGATTTTTGCTGTACATACCCGTTCCAGTGTGCGCGGATTACCGCCGTCGCGCCCGCCGTGGTCTAGCCGGTTACAGACTCGTCATCCTCGCCGCTGGGTCCACGCCGGTGTGTCCTCGACAACCCGCGGCGGGCATGCTCTAGTTCGTGCTGTGAGTGCTCGCTTCTCCCGCGCTGAACTCGACGCCGCGTTCGCCACCTTCGAGGCCGAGGTCGACCAGGCCGCCCGCTCCCACAACTGGGACGCCTGGGTGGCGCACTACACCGACGACGTGGACTACGTCGAACACGCGATGGGCACCATGAGGGGCCGCGCCGCGGTCCGGGACTGGATCTACCGAACCATGACCACCTTCCCAGGCAGCCATATGACCGCCTTCCCGTCCCGCTGGCACGTCATCGATGACGAGACGAGCAGGGTGATCTGCGAACTGGACAACCCACTGCGCGATCCAGGTGACGGCACGATCATCAGCGCCACCAACATCTCGATCATCACCTACGCCGGAAACGGCCTGTGGAGCCGCCAGGAGGACATCTACAACCCACTGCGGTTCATGGCCGCCGGAATGAAGTGGTGTCGCAAGGCCGCCGAGCTCGGCACCCTCGATGAGGAAGCTGCGGTCTGGATGCGCCGCAACGGCGGGGCTTCGTGAAACTGGTCATCGGCGCCAACGGCTACCTGGGCAGTCACGTCACGCGTCAACTCGCTCAAGCCGGACATGATGTGCGAGTCATGGTGCGGCCCAACGCCACGACGATCGGGATCGACGACCTGAGGGTGCAACGGTTCATCGGCGACATCTGGGACGACGACGTCCTGCGCGCGGCGATGACCGGATGCGACGATGTGTACTACTGCGTCGTCGACACTCGCGCCTGGCTGTCCGACCCGGCGCCGCTGTACCGCACCAACGTCGAGGGAACCCGCAACGTGCTCGACGTTGCCTGCGCTGTACACGCCGCAGAACCGCTGCGCCGCTTCATCTTCACCAGCAGCTACGCCACCGTGGGACGTCGGCGCGGTTACCTCGCAACCGAAGCCGATGAGATCGCCGACTTGGGATCGCTCAGCCACTATGTGCGCTCCCGGGTGTTGGCCGAGCAGATGGTGCTCAGCCGCGCCCGCGCCGGGGAATTGCCGGCTGTTGCGATGTGCGTGGCGACAACCTACGGTCCGGGCGATTGGGGGCGCACCCCGCACGGGGCGATCATCGCCGGCGCGGCGTTCGGCAAGCTGCCGTTCATCCTGGGCGGTATCGACCTGGAAGCGGTCGGAGTCGAAGACGCCGCGCGTGCCATGACCCTGGCTGCCGAGTACGGCTGCATCGGCGAGCGATATCTGGTGTCGGACAAAATGATCAGTAACGCCGAGGTGGTCCGGATCGCAGCCGAAGCGGCCGGGGTCGCGCCACCGGCACGCACTGTTCCACTGGCGGTCGCTTACGCGTTGGCTGCCCTCGGATCGGTGAAGGGCTGGATGAACGGCACCGACGAACGCCTGAACCTCAAGGCGCTGCAGCTAATGCGGGCCGAGGCACCGGTGGACCACAGCAGGGCAGTACGCGAACTCGGCTGGCAACCTGCGCCGGTGGAGGAGTCCATCGCCGCCGCGGCGAAGTGGTGGATTCGCTTGCGTGCCGACCGGCGATAGCGCGCCCACCCGGCCCATCAAGCCCGCGATCCGCCCTGCTCAGAACGCTCCCGCGTACTTTCGGGCCGGGTCGGAAATGGCCCCTCCGCAATTTCCCGATGAAATTTCTGACGCGAAATTAATTGCAGCACAACAGGTTTAGCAAAAATCGGGTCTTCCCCTCACCCGATTTCCCGTGTTAAGTTCCGAACGGGGGGCAGGGAGCTCCTCGGGTTGTTATTGGGGAGGGTTCATGTCATCTGCGCAGTCGCCTCAGTCTGCTGGCCGCCACCGCCGCTCATCCAAGGGGCGGATCCGGACGATCGAGTACTCACGCCGCGCGGTGGGTGCGTTCGAACCTTCCGCATTGAACTGCGCGTCCTACATCGGACGGGTTGGGGCTTTGGCGGTGGCCCTCGGTGTGGGTTCGGCTGTGGTGTCCGTGCCGGTGGCCTTCGCCGACAGCACGGGCTCTGGTGGATCGACGGGCTCCAGCGCTTCGGACGCCTCATCCGGAACGGCGTCGAAGTCCACGGCGCGGCCCGGCGGGCAGGACGCCTCAAGTCCTGCGGGCTCGCGACGCATCGGTGCAGGTTCGGAGGCCACACCGCCCTCCTCGGACGACAGTTCCCCCGCGGTGCCGACCGGCTCCGCAACAGACACGGGGTCGGCCGATGCCGATAGCAGCGATCCGGCGCCGGGAACCGATGCGAGTTCGTCGGCACCGGAGCGCACGGGACGGTCGATCCAGCCCTCAAGGCCGGGCCGATCCAGGGCAGGCGGAGACTCCGCGGAGGCGAACACTCTGCCTCGGCGAGACGACTCCGCGGGAATTGCCGGGCGGAACGCCGGTGGCGCCCCGGCCGCAACGACCGTCTCCCCTGCAGCGGCCGAACCGACGCCTGCACCCGTCGGCGCTACCGGCGACCCGAACCCCGCACCCGATCAATCAGCCGGCGGCAGCCAGCCATCGGCGGCGTCGGTCGCGGTGCCCGCGGCGATCAATGAGGCCCCAGCCCTCACCCCGGCCGCGCCGGCGATGGCGGCCCCAGCCATGACGGCGGCCGTCCCGCGTGGAGCGGTGAGCGGTATGGGTTCCAATCTGCTGTCCTGGCTGGGGGCCGGGAGTGGCGGGGATGCGCCGCTGGTCGGGCCACTGG
>VERS01000126.1 GCA_018882545.1 Mycobacterium sp. | reverse complement strand
GTCGACCACGGCGCGGGACTGATCGCCGGAGGCGCCGTAGGAGGTCGTCACGGCGATCCCCTTGCCCTCCGCGGTGGCGGCGAAGGCTGGGATGATCTTGCTCCAGCCGGGCTCGGGGACGGCGTAGGCGACCAGCGTCAGGGTGGTGTCGGCATCGGAGGCGACGCCGCCGACGACGTCGCTGCTACCGCCGCCGCAGCCGGCCAACACGGTGACAGCGGCGGCCAGCGCGGCGGCGGTGCGCCAGCGGCGCAGGGAAGGTGACGACATCGACGGGCCTTTCTCGGTGCAGGTGAACAGGGCTGCCCGCAGACGAGAGGTTGACATGCGGCGATGACCAACAGCTCTGGACGGGCAGGGCGGGTCAGCGACAACAGCAGGGTGCGACGGCACCGGCGAAGCCAGCGACCGAAGCATTGCCCGCACCGGTTGCCGTACGCATAGCGGGCAGCCTAACACCCGACCGGCTCAGCGGTTGAGCAGCCAGACCACCACCACCAGGATCAGCAGCGCCACCAGCGCAAGGGTCACCCGGGAGCGCGGCATACCGTTCATCGACTCCCCTGGCGGGGATCGCGCAGCCGGCGGACGATCCGGATTCCGCCGCCGAGCACGGTGTCGATTCCGAGGGCGACACCGAAGGCCAGCAGCAGCACCACCGGCATCACGATGAGGGTCTGCCAGACGAAGCCCAGTCCCGACAGCCACAACTCGAAGCCGTCCCACCAGTTGAGGATTCCGTCCACCCGGTCACCCTATCCTCGGGGTTGGCCCGATCGGTGGACGCGCCCGCGCCGCGACAGCGATGATGGCTCGATGTTGACCGACGACCAACCCGCAGGTGGTGGGCGGCAAGGTGGCCAGGGCGGTGGACCCGGTGTCGGCAAGACGCCGCCGGATATGCCCGCCGGCCCGGTGCGCAACCAATTCCCGCCGATCGCGGACTACGCCTTCCTGTCCGACTGCGAGAACACCTGCCTGATCTCGGCGGCCGGTTCGGTGGAGTGGATGTGCGTCCCGCGCCCGGACTCCCCCAGCGTGTTCGGGTCGATCCTGGACCGCGGAGCCGGTCACTTCCGGCTGGGGCCGTACGGGGTGACGGTGCCGGCGGCCCGGCGTTACCTGCCCGGCAGCCTGATCATGGAGACCACCTGGCAAACCCCCACCGGCTGGATCATCGTGCGGGACACCTTGGTGATGGGCCCCTGGCATGACACCGACGCCCGGTCCCGCACTCACCGCCGCACGCCGATGGACTGGGACGCCGAGCACATTCTGTTGCGCACGGTGCGGTGCGTCAGCGGGACCGTCGAACTGGTCATGAACTGCGAACCCGCCTTCGACTACGGCCGCAGTACCGCCAGCTGGGAGTACTCGGCCAACGCCTACGGCGAGGCGATCGCCCGGGCCCGCACCGATCCCGACGCGCACCCGACGATGCGGCTGACCACCAACCTGCGGATCGGCATCGAGGGCCGGGAAGCCCGGGCCCGGACCCGTCTCAAGGACGGCGACAACGTCTTCGTGGCGCTGTCCTGGTCCCGGCATCCCGCGCCGCAGACCTTCGAGGAAGCCGCCGAGAAGATGTGGCAGACCAGCGAAGCCTGGCGGCAGTGGATCAACATCGGGGACTTCCCGGACCATCCCTGGCGGGCCTATCTGCAGCGCAGCGCGCTGACGTTGAAGGGCTTGACGTATTCGCCCACCGGCGCCCTGCTGGCCGCCAGCACCACCTCGCTGCCGGAAACCCCTCAGGGAGTGCGCAATTGGGACTACCGCTATGCGTGGGTGCGGGATTCCACCTTCGCACTGTGGGGCCTCTACACGCTCGGACTGGACCGCGAAGCCGACGACTTCTTCTCGTTCATCGCCGACGTGTCCGGGGCCAACAACGGCGAACGCCAACCGCTGCAGGTGATGTACGCCGTCGGCGGCGAGCGGGAACTGGCCGAGGAGGAACTCAGTCACCTCTCCGGTTATGACGGCGCCCGGCCGGTCCGGATCGGCAACGGGGCCTACAACCAACGCCAGCACGATATCTGGGGCACCATGCTCGACTCGGTTTACCTGCACAGCAAGTCCCGGGAGAACATCTCCGATCAGCTGTGGCCGGTGCTCAAGGAGCAGGTCGAGGAAGCCATCAAACACTGGCGCGAACCCGACCGCGGTATCTGGGAGGTGCGCGGGGAGCCCCAGCACTTCACCTCCTCGAAGGTGATGTGCTGGGTGGCGCTGGACCGGGGCGCCCGACTGGCCGCCCTGCAGGGCGCCAAGAGCTACGCCCAGCAGTGGCGGGTGATCGCCGATGAGATCAAAGCCGACGTGCTGGCCAACGGGGTCGACGCACGCGGGGTGCTGACCCAGCGGTACGGCAACAACGCGCTGGACGCCTCGCTGCTGCTGGTACCGCTGGTGCGGTTCCTGCCGCCGGATGATCCGCGGGTGCGGGCCACCGTGCTGGCCATCGCCGACGAACTCACCGAGGACGGCCTGGTGCTGCGCTACCGGGTGGAGGAGACCGACGACGGCCTGACCGGCGAGGAGGGCGCGTTCACGATCTGCTCCTTCTGGCTGGTGTCGGCGCTGGTGGAGATCGGCGAGGTGAGCCGGGCCAGGCACCTGTGCGAGCGGCTGCTGTCCTTCGCCAGCCCGCTGCACCTCTACGCCGAGGAGATCGAGCCGAGTACCGGCCGCCATCTGGGGAACTTCCCGCAGGCCTTCACGCATCTGGCGCTGATCAACGCCGTCGTCCATGTGATCCGGGCCGAGGAGCAGGCCGACGGCACCGGGATGTTCCACCCGGCCAACGCGCCCTCCTGAGCCGCCACCCGGTTCGTCGCGGCGGCCCGCCTCGGGCGGCGGTCAGCGGTCGGCGGCGATGTTGTCGCGGATGAGCCGGACCAGTTCGACCGCCCGGCCGGCGGCCACCCGCTGGGACGGCTCGGGGGCGGTGACCGCGACGTCGACGTCGATGATGTACTCCTCTGCCAGACCGATGGCGTGCTCGGTGGGGAAGGCCGCCTGCCGTTCGGTCTCCCCGTTGAAGACCGTCGCCGACACGATCCCGTCGGATTCCCGGACGTCGGTCACCGTCCAGTCCAACGCGGAGTTGGCGGTGACCCGCACACTGACCTGGGTGTCGGCGCAGGCCCGCCACTGTTCGGCGAAGGCGTCGAACATCCGCGCCGCCTCGGCCGGCGAGCCGAACTGCACCACCCCGGTGTGGGCGCTGGAGACCGTCAGCCCCTCGCCGTAGCGGGAGAAGTCCTGCAGACCGACGGCGCGGACATCGCCGCGCTCGTAGACGACCCGCATCAGCGGTGTCGCCGCACCGAGGCATTCCAGCGGTGTCACCTCCTCGCTGTCCCGAATACCGTTGGGCAGCAGCGAGATCCCGCCGATCAGCGGCGGGCTGGTCGGATCGAGCAGGTTGCCCACCGCCTGGGCCACCTGGTTTTCGCTGGGCAGCGCATCCCGCGGGCCTACCGCCTGCTTGCGGACTGCCTCGCCGCCGACGGTGCCGACACAGCCCGCCGACACCCCGACACAGATCGCCGCGGCGAGCATCCGCGGGACGACGGCCGCGCTACCGACGGAAATCCCCCTACCTCCGTGTTTTGTCGCCTGGTTTATCTCCGGCCGCATCGGTGGACAGCGCGGCGACGAAGGCCTCCTGTGGGACGTCCACCCGCCCAATGGTCTTCATCCGCTTCTTGCCTTCCTTCTGCTTCTCCAGCAGTTTGCGCTTGCGGGTGATGTCCCCGCCGTAGCACTTGGCAAGCACGTCCTTGCGGATGGCCCGGATGTTCTCGCGGGCAATGATTTTCGAGCCGATCGCGGCCTGAACCGGCACCTCGAACTGCTGGCGGGGGATGAGTTCCTTGAGCTTGGTGGTCATTTTGTGCCCGTAGGCCTGCGCGGAGTCCCGGTGGACGATCGCGCTGAACGCGTCGACGGCCTCCCCCTGCAGCAGGATGTCGACCTTGACCAGGGCGGCTTCCTGCTCACCGGCCTCCTCGTAGTCCAGGCTGGCATAACCGCGGGTGCGCGACTTCAGCGAGTCGAAGAAGTCGAAGATGATCTCCCCCAGCGGCATCGTGTAGCGCAGTTCGACGCGTTCGGGGGACAGGTAGTCCATCCCGCCGAGTTCGCCGCGGCGGGACTGGCACAGCTCCATGATCGTGCCGATGAACTCGCTGGGCGCGATGATGGTGGTCTTGACCACCGGCTCGAAGACGGTGCGGGTCTTGCCGTCCGGCCAGTCCGACGGGTTGGTGACGATCTTCTCCGTACCGTCCTCCTCGATGACCCGGTAGACCACGTTGGGCGAGGTGGAGATCAGGTCGAGGTCGAATTCGCGCTCGAGGCGTTCCCGGGTGATCTCCATGTGCAGCAGGCCCAAAAAGCCGCAGCGGAAGCCGAATCCGAGTGCCACCGAGGTTTCCGGCTCGTAGGTCAGGGCGGCGTCGTTGAGTTGCAGCTTGTCCAGCGCGTCCCGCAGATTGGGGTAGTCCGAGCCGTCCACCGGGTACAGGCCCGAGTAGACCATCGGCTTGGGTTCGCGGTAGCCGGTGAGGGCCTGGGTGGCGCCGTGCCGGGCGCTGGTGACGGTGTCGCCGACTTTGGACTGCCGGACGTCCTTGACCCCGGTGATGAGGTAGCCGACCTCCCCGACGCCGAGACCGTCGGTGGGCTTGGGCTCCGGTGAGACGATGCCGACCTCGAGCAGTTCGTGGGTGGCGCCGGTGGACATCATCTTGATCTTTTCCCGCGGGGTGATCTTGCCGTCGACCACCCGCACGTAGGTGACCACACCGCGGTAGATGTCGTAGACCGAGTCGAAGATCATCGCCCGCGCCGGCGCGTCGGCGTCCCCGGTGGGCGGGGGCACCAGACGGACCACCTCGTCGAGCAGGGCGGGCACCCCCTCGCCGGTCTTGCCGGACACCCGCAGCACCTCCTCGGGTTCGCAGCCGATGATGTGGGCCAACTCGGCGGCATAGCGGTCGGGGTCGGCGGCGGGCAGGTCGATCTTGTTGAGCACCGGGATGATGGCCAGGTCGCGGTCCAGCGCCAGATAGAGGTTGGCCAGCGTCTGCGCCTCGATGCCCTGGGCGGCGTCGACCAGCAGCACCGCACCCTCGCAGGCCTCCAGTGCGCGGGAGACCTCGTAGGTGAAGTCCACGTGGCCGGGGGTGTCGATCAGGTGCAGGACGTAGTCCCCGGCGGTCAGGCCCCGGTCGTCGCCGGCGCGCACCGTCCACGGCAACCGGACGTTCTGGGCCTTGATGGTGATACCGCGCTCCCGTTCGATATCCATCCGGTCCAGGTACTGGGCCCGCATCGAACGCTCGTCGACGACTCCGGTCAACTGCAGCATCCGGTCGGCAAGCGTGGACTTGCCGTGGTCGATATGGGCGATGATGCAGAAGTTTCGGATCTGCGCCGGCGCCGTGAACGTCTGATCGGCGAAGCTGCTGATGGGAATCTCCTGATGAGCGCGCGGGTTCCGGCTAAGCCAAGCCTATCCAGCCAAGGGCGGCCGGGCACAATCGCGCCGCGCGGCCCATGCGGTGCCTCGCCTATGCTGTCGAGAATGGCGTCGCAGTGGAGGACGTTTCAGCGTTTCCTGAGGGATACCGAGCATCTGGTGTTCACCGAGGCTCCCAAGCTGATCCGTCAACTTCAGCAGCCCAACGGGGTACAGCGGGCCATCCAACAGGGTCTGCAGCAGGGCATCCGGCTCGGCATCGAAGTCCTCGTCGCCAACGCCGGACCCCCCGAAACCCGGGTCGCCATCACCGCCGGCCGCCCGGTCGCCCGGGTGCTGGTCCCCACCGCCCGCCGAGCCCGCCGGGTGGTCTATGCGCCGGACCTGGACGGCCGCGCCGATCCCGGCGAGGTGGTCTGGACCTGGGTGGTCTATGAGGACGATCCGACGAAGGGCAAGGACCGGCCGGTGCTGGTGGTGGGCCGTGAGCGCAGCACCCTGCTGGGGCTGATGCTGTCCAGTCAGGCCCGGCACGCCCACGAACCCGGCTGGGTGCACGTCGGGACCGGCAGCTGGGATTCGGGCTACGAGGACGGCGAGGGCCGACCCTCCTGGGTGCGGCTGGACCCCGTCCTGGACGTGCCTGAGGAGAGCATCCGGCGGGAGGGCGCGGTCATGGACCGGGCCACCTTCGAGGTCGTCGCCGCTCGACTGCGCGCCGAGTACTTCTGGAGCTGACCGCCGGCCGGTCAGCCGCCGGTGATGTAGGCGCGCAGCTGCTGGCGCTCGGACTGCAGTTCCTCCATCCGGTTTTTGACCACGTCGCCGATGCTGACGATGCCAACCAGCCGTCCGTCGTCGAGGACCGGCACGTGGCGCACCCGGTTGTTGGTCATCAGTGCGGCCAGGTCGTCGACCGGATCATCGGGCCCGCAGGTGACCGCGACGACGCTCATGATCTGCCCGACCGGCAGGCGCAGCAGGTCCGGCCCGTGCTCGTGCAGGTAGCGACCCACGTCGCGCTCCGAGACGAGGCCGACGACGCTGCCGACGACGCTGCCGGCCGCGCTCCCGCCGGAGGCGCCGGGCACTCCGATGA
>VERS01000125.1 GCA_018882545.1 Mycobacterium sp. | reverse complement strand
GTGCCGATCCTGACCCGCGCGGTGGCCGGCGGTCTGGTGGCCACGACCGGTGTCGCCTTCGGGATGCTCTGGAGCGTGTCCTACTTCCAGGCCTTCCACGGCATGAGCCTGCCGGCGGCATCGGTCACCTCATCCTTCTACTTCTGGGGCTGTCTACCCGGCATGCTGGGATCGGCCTGGTTGTGCGCACGCTTCGGAAGACCTGCCCTGCTGCTCGCGGCCGGTGCCGTCGGAACCGCGGTCGCCATGGGACTCATCCTGTTCGTGTTGCACGGCCAGCCGGCACTGAGTGCCGCGATGTTTCTTCTGGGACTGAGCAATTCGTTCTACGCCTTGGCCTTCACGATGGTCAAGGACGAGGCGCCGACGGAGCTGTCCGGAGTTGCCATGGGCTTGACCAACATGCTGATCATGGGCGTCGGTGGGCTGATCTTTCAGCCACTGATCGGGCTGCTCGCGCACCTGCGGGGACAGCCGGTGCCCGACGCCGCGGCGCTGAGCGTGACCATCGCAGCGCCACTGCTCGCGCTGGCGGTGCTTGCCGCCCTCGCCCTCAGCGAGGCCCGCCGGATCCCGGCCGGGGACTGATCGGTCTGCCGCGTCACAGGGAGGTTTTCGGCGCCGTGCGGCCGCGGGTTTTCAGCAGGCTGGCGACGGTTGTCACCAGCAGCACCACGCCGATCACACTGATCGACATCCCGGTCGAAATCTCCGGCACGTCCACATAGTTGCCGCCGTTGATGAACGGCAACGTGTTCTTGTGCAGCGCGTGCAGCATCAGCTTCACGCCGATGAACCCGAGAATGATCGACAGGCCGGCCGACAGGTAGATCAGCCGGTCCAGCAACCCGCCGATCAGGAAGTAGAGCTGACGCAGGCCCATCAAGGCGAAGGCGTTCGCGGTGAAGACGATGTAGGGCTCCTCGGTGAGGCCGTAGATGGCCGGGATCGAGTCCAGCGCAAACAGCAGGTCGGTGAAACCGATCGCCACCAGCGCCAGCATCATCGGCGTCACCGCCCGCTTACCGTCGACCCGGGTGATGAACTTGTCCTCGTGATAGTCGTCGGTGGTCGGCACGAACCGGCGGACGAAGCCGACCAGGCGGTTCTCCCGTTCTACCTCGGCCTCCCGCTCGTGGCCGCTCTCCCGGGCCAGCTTGAGAGCGGTGAAGATCAGGAAGGCGCCGAAGACGTAGAACACCCAACTGAAGGCATTGATGGCGGCGGCGCCGACGGCGATGAACAGCGCCCGCATGACCAGCGCCATCACGATCCCGATCAGGAGCAGCTTCTGCTGGTAGATCCGGGGCACCGCAAATGAGGTCATGATCACGGTGAACACGAACAGGTTGTCCACCGACAGCGCCTTCTCGGTCACATAGCCCGCGAAATACTCCCCGCCGTATTCGCTGCCCCAGTGCCACCAGATGAAGAACCCGAACAGCACCGCCAGGCTGACGTAGACCGTCGACCAGAAGGCCGACTCCCGGAAGGTCGGCTCGTGGGCGACCCGCACGTGCGCGAAGAAGTCGAAGACGAACAGCCCGAGGATGGCGACACATGTGATGACCCAGACGCCGGTGGACACACCCATAACAAGCAGTATTCAGGAAATTGGATTCGCCTGCCTAGCCGGGTCCGGATATCGGGGCCACCGCCGTCGCGGGTCTGCGCCGGACGCGCCGCGCGTAGACGATCCAGGACACCGCCACCGCGGCGAACACCAGTACCTGCATGATCCCGACACCGCCGGCCGGGGGGAGCACCTCGTTGAGGTGGCGGGTGATGTAGTGGTCGATGAAGCCCGCCGGGCTCAGCGGGGGCAGACCGGCCCGCGACCGGGCCCAGCGTTCGACGTCGGTCAGCGGACAGTCGTAGCCGACGATCACGCTGCCCAGCGCCCAGACCACCACGGCGATATGCAGCCCAAGTGACCGTGGCCACCGCAGCGCCAGGAAACCGCCCAGCGGCAGGTAGGCCAGGAAGGAGATGTGAGCCGCCACGGCCGCAATCAGGACCGGCCACCCCAGGAGCTCCATGCTCCCAAAGCTACCGCCGCTGCCGTAGCGTGGGAGCGTGCCGCCGCAGGTCCTGTTCGTTCGCAACGATCCGACCGCGCCCGAGGCGCTGCTCGGCGATGTCTTCGCCGAATGCGGTTTCGAAATCAGCACATTCGAGGTGGTGAGCGCCGACCGGGTGGGCCACCCGTCGGTCGAGGTGCAGTTCCCCGAACCCAGCCGCTACGACGTGATCGTTCCGCTCGGTGCGCGGTGGTCGGTCTTCGACGACAGCCTGCCGTGGATCACCGCGGAGATGGACATGACACGACGGGCACTGGACTGCGGCGTCGGCGTACTGGGCGTGTGTTTCGGCGGGCAACTGCTCGCCCGCGCGCTCGGCGGGGTGGTGTCCCGTTCGCCCCGACCGGAGATCGGCTGGCATGAGGTGCACAGCAGCAGGGCGGAGCTGGTTCCGCCCGGGCCGTGGTTCCAGTGGCACTTCGATCGTCTGACACCTCCGCCGGGCGCCCTTGAGGTGGCTCGCAACGCCTGCGCCGTCCAGGCCTTCACTCAGGGACGCGCATTGGGTCTGCAGTTCCACCCCGAGGTCGATGCGGCGCTGGTGGAGCAGTGGATCGGTGCGGACGCCGACGGCGACCTCCGGCAGGTCGGCCTGTCGGCGAATGCGCTTCGGGCACGCACCGCCGTGGAGCTCGACGACGCGGTGCGGCGGTTACGCCTACTGGTGCGCGGCTTCCTGGACCTGCTTGCCGCACCGCCGGCGTCTCTCAGCGCCGGGCCACCGTCAGGGTGAGGAAGTGCGTCGCACATGAGATGCAGGGGTCGTAGTTGCGGATCGCGCGCTCGCACATCGCGGTCAGTGCCGCGTCGTCCAGACCCGCCTGAACCATCACGACCTGCGCCAGGTCGGCTTCGATCGCGGCCTGGTTCTGCGCGGTCGGCGGGACGATC
This sequence comes from Mycobacterium sp., assembly GCA_018882545.1. GTDB lineage: Bacteria > Actinomycetota > Actinomycetes > Mycobacteriales > Mycobacteriaceae > Mycobacterium. The sequence continues at coordinate 3,625 of VERS01000125.1, read as the reverse complement.
TCCGCTTCGGCCACCAGTCCGTCGTCGTCGATCCGGTAGCGGTGGTAGAGCAGTCCGCGGGGAGCCTCACTGACTCCATGCCCGACGCCGGGCCGCGGCTCCACCGCGACGAATGGTCTGGCCGGACGCTGATAGTTCTCGATGATGCGCAGCGCCTCCTGCACTGCATAGACCACCTCCACAGCACGAACGACGATGCTGCGGAACGGATTCCGGCATTGCACCCCGAGGCCGGCGGCAGTGGCGGCCTCCCTTGCCAACGGCGAGAGTTTCTCGTAGTTGAGCGTGTAGCGGGCCAGCGGGCCGGTGAGGTGGCACCGCCCGTCCAGGGTGGCGTGCAAGGCCGTGGAGTGCGGCACCTGAGTCTCCCGGACGTGCTCGCTGAATCGGGACACCGGGAAGACCGGTCCGGCGCTGCGAGCGATCTCGCCATCCTCGAGCGGATAGCGCTGGCCGGTCAGGGCCAGCAGTTCGTGATCGACGGTGAGGTCCGGAAAGTCGAAGCCCGCCACCCACGTCACCGTGGCCAGCGCGTCATCGAGGGCGCGCCGCAACTGCTCGGCCATCGGCCGCAGTTCGGCCGGGGTCGGCACCGAGTAGAAACCGCCCACTCGAACGTTGACCGGATGGACCGAACGGCCACCGATCAGCTCCTGCAACCGGTTACCGGCCTTTTTCAGCGACAACCCGCGCTCGACCGCCCCGCGCTGAGACTTGGCGAGGGCCATGACGTCGGGCACCCCCAGGAAGTCCGGGGCGTGCAGCAGGTAGATGTGCAAGATGTGGCTGTGTATCCACTCCCCGCAGTACAGCAGCCGACGCAGCGCGACCAGTTCAGGGTCCAGCACCACCCCGCAGGCGTCCTCAATGGCGTTGCACGCGCTGGTCTGGTAGGCCACCGGGCAGATGCCGCAGATACGGGCCGTCAGGTCGGGCGGTTCGGTGTATGACCGGCCGCGCAGGAAGGCCTCGAAGAACCTCGGCGGCTCGTAGATGTTGAGTTCGACCCGTTCGGGTCGGCCGTCGCGCAACGCCACGTGCAACGCGCCCTCACCCTCGACGCGGGTCAGGGCCGCGACGCGCAGGGTCCGCGCCGACGGGCGGGCGTCGCTCATCGACCGTCCCGTTCGGCGTCGAACTCGGTGACGTTATAGGTGCCAAACACCCGGTCGACGTCCCCGCCGGACATCCCGTCGCGGCGCAGCAGCGGAATCATCGCACCCATGTTCGGGGTGGCCGCCGGCCCGAAACAGCCGTAGCAGCCCCGGTGATGTCGGGGGCACAGCGCCCCGCACCCGGCGTGGGTGACCGGGCCCAGACAGGCGATTCCCTCGGTGACGGTCACACAGCTGACCCCGGACCGTTTGCACTCGGTGCACACCGTCGCGGCCGGCAGCCGCGGCTTGCGGCCGATGAGCAGCGCGGCCAGGGTGTCCAGCAGTTGGCGGCGGTCGATCGGGCAGCCCCGCAGTTCGTAGTCCACCGTCACATGCGCCGAGGCCGGGGTGGAGGTGGCCAGGGTGCGGATGTAGTCGGGGCGCGCGTACACCACCGAGGTGAATTCGCCGATGTCGGCGAAGTTCCGCAGCGCCTGGATCCCGCCGGCGGTGGCGCACGCCCCGATCGCCACCAGAACGCGGGATTGCGAGCGGATTTCGACGATCCGCTGTTCGTCGATATCGGTGGTGACGGACCCTTCGACGAGGGAGACGTCGTAGGGCCCGGCGACGATGGCACTGGAGGCCTCGGCAAAGGTGGCGATCCGGACCTCATCGGCCAGCGTCAGCAACTCGTCCTCGCAGTCCAGCAGGGTCAACTGGCATCCGTCGCAGGAGGCGAATTTCCACACCGCGAGGCTGGGGCCGGCCATCTAGAGTTCCTCGACTTCCAGCAACGGCCGGGCCGCGTCGTAGGCCACCACGGGACCGTCGCGGCACAGCAGCAACGGGCCGAGCTGGCAGTGTCCGCACCAGCCGACGCCGCACTGCATGTTGCGCTCCAGGGAGACGCGGATATCCCGGGCGGCAACACCTTTCGCCAGCAGGGCTTGTGCGCTGTGCTGCATCATCAACTCTGGCCCGCAGACAAAGGCCGTGGTCCGGTCCGGCTGCAAGGTCAGCCGGCGCAGCGGTTCGGTGACGAACCCGGTCTCACCGAGCCAACCGTGGATCGCCACATCGATGGTCTGATGCAGCTCCAGACCCGGATGTCGTTGCCAGGCAGCAAGTTCCGCGCCGAACAGAAACTCACCGGCCTTTCGCACTCCCACCACAACCACCACCCGGCCATAGCGTTCACGGCCAGACAGCGCCTCGAGCACCACCGGCCGCAGCGGGGCCAGACCGACACCGCCGGCGACGATCACGAGATCGCGCCCCGCCGCCTCGTCCAGCCCCCAGGAGGTGCCGAACGGACCGCGGACCCCCACCGTCGCACCCGGTTCGGCGGCGCACAGCGCGGCGCTCACCGCGCCCACGGCGCGAACGGTGTGGGTCAGGACACCCTCGGCGGCAAGGCCGGAGACGGATACCGCGATCTCCCCCACCCCGAAGATGTAGAGCATCATGAACTGCCCCGGTGCCGGCGGTGCCACACCGTAGTCCGTGGGCTGCAGGTGCAGGGTCACCGAGTCGGCGTTCTCGACCACGCGAGCGGCGACGCGGTAGGGTACCGGCGCCATTGTGGTCGGCGCCGGTGCAACCGCGGTCTCAGTCATTCCCGGCCTCCGGGCTCTGTTCGCCGGCCAGGATCGCCATCTCCTCGGTGATGTCGATTCCGGTTGGACACCAGGCGATGCAGCGCCCGCAGCCCACACAACCGGAGCTGCCGAACTGATCGTGCCAGGAACTCAACTTGTGGGTCAGCCAGTGCCGGTAGCGCGACGCACCCGATCGCCGGATGGGGCCCTCGTGGATGAACGTGAATTCCAGCTCGAAGCACGACGACCATTCCATCCATCGCTCGGCGTGCTGCCCGGTCAGGTCGCTGACATCGGAGGTGCTGGTACAAAAGCAGGTCGGGCAGACCATGGTGCAGTTTCCGCAGGTCAGACATCGACTGGCCACCTGCGACCAGTGCGCCGACTCTCGCGAGTCGATCAGCAGCTGCCGAAGATCCGTTTCGGGCATATGCCTCCCCATCGTGGTCGCGGCAGCGGCGATCTGGTCGGCGGCGGCTTTGGTCTCGGCCAGCTGTGCGGCGCGGTGCGGGATGGCGTCGAGTACCTGTGCCCCCTCCCCGGTGCCCACCTCGACCAGATAGCTGGTCGAGGTGCCGTCGGCGAACTCAGTGAGCGCGAGATCGTAGCGCGGCGGTCGGGTCGAACCGCCGGTGCAGCCAGACCCGTCAGCGCAGCCCGGCCCATCAGCACGGCTCGGCCCGCAGCCCGGCCCGGTACCCATCGAGGCGCAGAAACACAGACCGCCGGGCTCGGTGCAGTTGACCGCGACGATGAAGATGCCGTCGCGGCGGCCGACGTAGGAGCCGTCCGGGTGAGCGCCCGCGGCCAGTACACCGTCCAGCACCCCGATGGCGGCCAGGTCGCAGGCCCGAACTCCGAGGAAGGCATAGCGGGCGGCGTCCGCCGGCGGGTCCGCCGGGGCGTCGGAGGACCAGACCCGCTGAC
>VERS01000124.1 GCA_018882545.1 Mycobacterium sp. | reverse complement strand
CGGCCGAACTGACCGCACTGCGAACCCGGGCGGCCGGCGGGTTGGCGCGCGCGGTCGCCGAGGAATTGTCCGGCCTGGCGATGGCCGACGCCGACTTCCAGATCAGCGTCACCACCCTGGCAGCGCGGGTGGACGACGCCGCCCCGCTGCGGACGGCATCCGGACAACTCGTCCATGCCGGGTCCGAGGGCGTCGATCTGGTCGAGTTCGGATTCGCCGCGCATCGTGGGACCGATCTGCTTCCGCTGAACAAAAGTGCCTCCGGCGGCGAATTGTCCCGGGTGATGCTGGCCCTGGAAGTGGTGCTGGCCGCCTCGGCGGAGGGCACCACGATGGTCTTCGACGAAGTCGACGCCGGGGTCGGCGGCCGGGCTGCGGTACAGATCGGACGCCGACTGGCCCGGCTTGCGCAACCCCGCCAGGTCATCGTCGTCACCCACCTGCCGCAGGTCGCCGCGTACGCCGACACCCACCTGGTGGTGGACAGCGGCGGAGGCGCCAGCGAGGTGCGTCGCCTCGACGATGATCAGCGGGTTGCCGAGTTGGCCCGCATGCTCGCCGGTCTGGGGGAGTCCGACACCGGGCGCGCGCATGCGCGCGAACTGCTCGCGGCGGCCCGCTCGGGACGGTGACCCCCGCGCGGGCCCTGTTACTCATGTGACAGAAATAAACTTCTGGGGCTATTGGTACGGCGCGCCTCCACGCCGACGCAGCGGCCCGCCGACACAATCGCTGCCATGAAGATGTCAGCGCTTCTCTCGAGATCCTCTGCACGGCCGGGCATCGTCGGGCCCGCCCGGGTCGACCGTGACGTCGACCGGTTGCTGCGCAGGGTCGGCCCCGGCGACATCGCGGTGCTCGACATCCTCGACCTCGACCGAGTGACCGCCGACGCTCTGGTCGACGCCGGTGTCGTCGGGGTGGTCAACGCCTCGCCGTCGATCTCCGGTCGCTACCCCAATCTCGGCCCCGAGGTGCTGCTGGCCAACAACATCGCGTTGATCGACAACGCCGGCCCGGACGTCTTCAAGAAGGTCAAGGACGGCGGCAAGGTCAGGCTGCACGACGGTGGGGTGTACTCCGGTGACCGCAGGCTGGTCCACGGCGTTGAGCGCACCGATGAAGAGGTCGCCGACCTGATGCACGACGCGAAGGTTGGGTTGGTTCACCATCTGGAGGCCTTCGCCGGCAACACCATCGAGTTCATCCGCAGCGAGAGTCCACTGCTGATCGACGGCATCGGGATTCCCGATGTCGAGGTCGACGTCTACCGACGGCACGTTGTGGTGGTCTCCGACGGCCCCGGCGCCACGGAGGACCTCAAGGCGCTCAAGCCGTTCATCAAGGAGTACCAGCCGGTCTTGGTCGGCGTCGGCGCCGGGGCGGTCATCCTGCGGTCGGGGGGCTACCGTCCCCAACTCATCGTCGGCAACCCGGAGCAGATGAGTGCCGAGGTCCTGCGCTGCGGCGCCGAGGTCGTACTGCCCGCCGACGCCGACGGCCATGCCCGCGGCCTGGAACGGATCCAGGATCTTGGTATCGGCGCCATGACGTTCCCGGCCGCCGGATCGGCCTGCGATCTGGCGTTGCTGCTCGTTGAGCATCATGGGGCGTCATTGATCGTCACCGCCGGTCAGTCGGCGAACATCGAGGACTTTTTCGACCGCACCCGCGCGCAGAGCAACCCGTCGACCTTCCTGACCCGGCTGAAAGTCGGCGAGAAACTCGTCGACGCAAAAGCTGTTGCGACGCTGTACCGCAGCCACATCTCCGGCGGCGCGATCGCGCTGCTGGTGTTGGCCGTGCTGCTGGCCGTCATCGCTGCGCTGTGGGTGTCACAGACCGACACCGCGATCGTCGACTGGCTGACCCACTACTGGCAGCGCTGCTCGCAATGGTTACAGAACTGGATCACCTGAGGTGAGGTCCGCGAGACGGAGCTCCTACTGGCTGGCGGCGGTGGTCCTGGCACTGGCCCTCGGTGTGGTCCTGGGAGCGCGGCTGCTATCCGGGCCGATCGTCTCCGGGTTGCGTTTGGAAAACGGCGAGCTGCAGGCTCAGATCCGCGCGATCAGCGCCGACAGTGACGCGCTGAGCCAGAGATTGGCCGCAGCAGATCGATTCGATGCCCAAATGTCCGGTCGGATCGTCCGCGACGCGCTGGCCGGAAAGTCGGTGGTGCTGTTCCGCACCCCTGACGCCGAGGACGGCGACGTTGATGCGGTGTCCCAGATGGTGGGCCAGTCTGGCGGTACGGTCACCGGCACGATCAGCCTGACCGCCGAGTTCGTTGACGGCAACTCCGCGGAGAAGCTTCGCTCGGTGGTCAATTCACCCGTCGTCCCGGCCGGTGCGCGGCTGGACACCACCCTGGTTGATCCCAGCGCACAGGCGGGAGACCTGCTGGGCACCGCGGTAATGATCAACCGCGACCCGAAGGTCCCGCCGGTCGGGGACGAGGCCCGGGACACCGTGCTGGCGGCACTCCGGGACACCGGATTTCTGGCCTACGGCAACCGGCTCGCCCCGGCCGACACCGCCGTCGTCATCACCGGGGGAGCGCTGTCGGAGGACGCCGGAACCCAGGGATTGGGGGTGGCGCGGTTCGCCTCGGCGCTGGCCCCGCACGGGCGTGGAGTCGTGCTCGCCGGCCGGGACGGATCCGCGACCGGGGTGGCCGCAGTCGCAGTTGTCCGGGGCGAGGCCGGGATGGCCCGAGCGGTGAGCACGGTGGACGACATCGGTGCCGCATCGGGGCGGATCACCGCCGTGCTGGCATTGCAGAGCATGATCGCCGGCGCCTCGCCCGGCAGTTACGGAGTAGGTGCCGGCGCCGCCTCGGTGACGGTGCAGTAACCAACGCCGGTGTGTCAGCGCCGCCTCGTCGGTGTCGGTGTTAGGGTGAATTTCCGTGGGTCGGCAGGCCCCAACCAGATGTTTCGTCACCGCTGAGGCTCGATTCGGCTGGTAAGAACAAAGTCCTGCGCCGTCGTCACGGAGGCCGCCCTTGCCCGCACTGCGCAAGCACCCCCAGGCCGCGACCAAACACCTCTTCGTGACCGGTGGTGTGGCGTCGTCGCTCGGCAAGGGCTTGACCGCCAGCAGCCTCGGTCAGCTGCTCATCGCCCGCGGCTTACAGGTGACCATGCAGAAACTGGACCCCTACCTCAACGTCGATCCCGGGACGATGAACCCGTTCCAGCACGGCGAGGTGTTCGTCACCGAGGATGGCGCGGAGACCGATCTCGACGTAGGTCATTACGAACGCTTCCTGGATCGCGACCTGTCCGGGTCGGCCAATGTCACGACCGGCCAGGTGTACTCGACCGTCATCGCCAAGGAACGCCGCGGTGAGTATCTCGGTGACACCGTGCAGGTGATCCCGCACATCACCGATGAGATCAAGCGCCGCATCCTTGAGATGGCCGAGCCCGACGCGGCCGGTAGGCGTCCGGACGTGGTGATCACCGAGATCGGCGGTACCGTCGGCGACATCGAGTCCCAGCCCTTCCTTGAGGCCGCCCGCCAGGTCCGTCACGAGGTGGGACGGGAGAACTGCTTTTTCCTGCATGTCTCGCTGGTGCCGTACCTGGCGCCCTCAGGTGAGCTGAAAACCAAACCAACCCAGCACTCGGTGGCCGCGTTGCGCAGCATCGGCATCACCCCGGACGCGCTGATACTGCGGTGTGACCGCGACGTCCCGGAGCCGCTGAAAGAGAAGATCGCGCTGATGTGCGACGTGGACATCGACGGGGTGATCTCGACCCCCGACGCACCGTCGATCTATGACATCCCCAAGGTGCTGCACCGCGAGGAACTCGACGCTTACGTGGTCCGCAGGCTCAACCTCCCCTTCCGGGACGTCGATTGGACCACCTGGGATGATCTGTTGAGGCGCGTGCACGATCCGCAGGAGACTGTTCGAATCGCTCTGGTGGGTAAATACATTGACCTCTCCGACGCCTATCTGTCGGTGACTGAGGCGCTGCGTGCCGGTGGGTTCGCACACTGGGCCAAGGTGGAGATGCGCTGGGTGGCCTCCGATGACTGCGAGACCGACGCCGGAGCCGCCTCGGTGTTGGATGAGGTCGACGGTGTGCTGATCCCCGGCGGGTTCGGCATTCGCGGTATCGAGGGCAAGATCGGCGCCGTCCGCTACGCCCGTCACCGCGGTCTGCCTCTGCTTGGCTTATGCCTGGGCCTGCAGTGCATCGTGATCGAAGCCGCTCGCTCGGTGGGCCTGGCCGATGCCAACTCGGCAGAATTCGATCCGGCCACCCCGGATCCGGTGGTCTCCACCATGGCCGACCAGCGTGATGCCGTCGCGGGCCAGGCCGACCTGGGCGGAAGTATGCGGCTTGGCGCCTACCCCGCGGTTCTCCAGCCGGGATCTGTTGTTGCCCGGGCATACCAATCCACGAGTGTGTCCGAGCGCCACCGTCATCGCTACGAGGTGAACAACTCCTACCGAGATCGGATCGCCGAGAGCGGGCTGCGCTTCTCCGGAACCTCACCGGACGGCCATCTGGTGGAATTCGTCGAATATCCTCCCGAGGTTCATCCCTTCCTGGTCGGCACCCAGGCCCACCCGGAACTGAAGAGCCGACCGACCCGGCCGCATCCCCTCTTTGCCGCATTCGTCGGCGCTGCAATCGAATACAAAGCGGCGGAACGACTTCCGGTTGAGATTCCCGAACATCACCCCAACGGCAGTGCACTCGGGGATGGTTCAAGTGCCGTGCATCCGTTGCCGGACCACGCCCGTGGCTGAGCACGAATTCCAGACAGTTGCAAGCGACACGGTCTACCTCGGTGGCATCCTCGCCCTGCGGGCCGACGAGGTACGCATGCCCGGCGGGGTGACCGCGATTCGTGAGGTGGTCGAACACTACGGCGCGGTTGCGGTGGCCGCGGTCGACGACAACGAGCAACTGGCCCTGGTCTATCAGTACCGGCACTCGCTGGGCAGGCGGCTGTGGGAACTGCCGGCTGGGCTGCTCGACGAACCCGGGGAGGCCCCCGCGCTGGCGGCGGCTCGGGAGTTACGGGAGGAGACCGGCCTGGTGGCGCGGGACTGGCGGGTGCTGGTCGACGTCGCCTCCTCGCCGGGATTCTGCGACGAGTCGGTCCGGGTGTACCTGGCCCGCGGCTTGGAGCACGTCGGCCGGCCCGAGTCCGATCACGAGGAGGCCGACCTGACCGTGCACTGGTTGGATCTGCGCGAGGCGGTCGATCAGGTGCTGGCGGGGGAGATCGTCAACGCCACCACCGCTGCCGGGGTGCTGGCCGCGCACGCCGTGCTCGTCGACGGCAAGCCGACCCGATCCCTGGCAGCGCCGTGGCCGGATCAGCCCTCGGCGTTCGCCGCGCGGCGGGCCCGGCCATGACGACCTTCGCCGTCGCGCTGGAAACCCAGATCCAGGGGTACCTCGACCACCTCACCATCGAACGCGGGGTCGCGGCGAACACCATCAGTTCCTACCGGCGCGATCTGCGCCGCTACATCGACCATCTGTCGTCGCGCGGGGTCGCCGATCTCCGCGATGTCGCCGAAGCCGACGTCAGTGAGTTCCTGGTGGCTCTGCGCAAGGGCGATCCCGACGCCGGAGCCGCGGCACTGTCCGCGGTGTCGGCCGCCCGCGCCCTGATCGCGGTGCGGGGTCTGCACCGATTCGCCGCGGCGGAGGGTGTCATCGACCTGGACGTGGCGCGCGCCGTCAAGCCGCCGACGCCGGCCCGCCGGCTGCCCAAGAGCCTGGCCCTCGACGAGGTGCTCGCACTGCTGGAGGGAGCCGGCGGGGAGGCGCCCACCGACGGTCCGCTCACCCTGCGCAACCGGGCCCTGCTGGAGGTGCTCTACTCCACCGGTGCCCGGATCTCCGAAGCGGTCGGCTTGGACGTCGACGATGTCGACACCCAGGCCAGGTCGGTGCTGCTGCAGGGGAAGGGCGGCAAGCAGCGGTTGGTGCCGGTGGGCCGGCCGGCTATCGCCGCGCTCGATGCCTATCTGGTGCGCGGCCGGCCCGATCTGGCCCGGCGGGGCCGGGGTGCCGGATCCGGAGGAGCGGTCTTTCTCAATGCCCGCGGCGGCCGGCTGTCCCGACAGAGCGCCTGGCAGGTGTTGCAGGACACCGCCGAGCGGGCGGGGATCAAGGCGGCGGTTTCCCCGCACACGTTGCGGCATTCGTTTGCCACCCATCTGCTCGACGGCGGTGCCGATGTACGGGTGGTGCAGGAGTTGCTGGGCCACGCCTCGGTCACCACCACCCAGATCTACACATTGGTGACGGTCAACGCGCTGCGGGAGGTGTGGGCGGGTGCCCACCCGAGGGCCTGAGCGCCCCGGCTGTCCGACCTCCCGGGACGGACCCGGTGACCGGTTCGCCGCGATCGTTAACGGCCATGCGCCCGCAACCGGCCGGCGGTCATGGATAGACTTTGCGGCGATGCTCGCCTCGCCGCCGGTTCGCCCGATCCGGGGGGCCGGTTTAGGAGTTGGGGCGTGACCGACGATCAGCTTGACACCTCGATCGGCCTGACCGGGCGACCCCCCCGACAGATCCCGGCGCCCCAGCCGCTGACCACCCACGGCCCGGCCG
>VERS01000123.1 GCA_018882545.1 Mycobacterium sp. | reverse complement strand
GGCCAGGGCGAAGGCGGTGATGCCGAAGTCCGATGCAGCGACGCACTCGATCGTCTCACCCGGCAGGCACTCGTTGTCGGCAGCCTGCGCAAGGACGGGGTTGACCAGACCAGCACCCGTCATGGCCAGTGCGGCGACCCCCAGCGCGAATTTAGTCGTTGTGGTGCTCATCGGTGGAATCCCCATCCCTGCGTTGTCTTTGGTGATGTCATGTCGAACCTTGCCAGCCCTGATCACCCTTGTCAACTCAAACGGGCAAATCCGGGGCACTTTGTCATTCAGGAAAATTTCAGCCCACGCACGGTGTCCCATAAGCAGGGAAAACGCCCCGATACTGGTCGCCGAATGCGGGATTTGCGAACAACATTTTCCTACGCTGCGGCGGCGCCCGGCTTCAGATAGGTGACAAGACTGCAGTCGATACCTTCGTCGATGAAGTAGTACTGGCAGCCCGTGAGATACCGCATGTATTTGTCGTAGGTGGCCTCGTCGGTGGCCGCGATCGCGGCCTCCCTGTTGGCCTCCAGGGCGTGCGCCCACAGGCCCAGGGTCTTGATGTAGTGGTTGCGCAGGGAAAGAGTTTCGGGCACCGTGAACCCGGCTCGCTGGCCGTGTTCGACCATCATCTGGGTGGTCGGAATACGCCCGCCCGGGAAGATCTCGGTGTAGATGAATTTGGCGAACCTAGCTAACGCGAAGGTCAGTTTCTTTCCGCGCGCGGCGAGGTCGAGGGGGTGGTAGCCGACGCTGCTCTGGATGGTCATCCGGCCGTCGTCGGGCAGGATGTCGAAGCAGTTCTTGAAGAAGTCGTCGTAGCGCTCGAAGCCGAAGTGCTCGAAGGCCTCGATGGAGACGATCCGGTCGACCGGGGAGTGGAACTGCTCCCAGCCCTCCAGTCGGACATCGAAGGATCGGTGGCTGTCGACGCCCTCCAGCAGGCGCTGACAGTAGGCCTGCTGGTTCCTCGACAAGGTCAAGCCGACGACGTTGACGTCGTACTTCTCCATCGCCCGCCGCAGGGTGAGACCCCACCCGCAGCCGATCTCCAGCAGCGTCATCCCCGGTTGTAGGTCGAGTCGGTCCAGGTTGAGGTCGACGTTTGCGATCTGCGCCTCGGACAGCGTGACGTCCGGTCCGGTGAAGTAGGCGCAGCTGTACTTGCGGGTCGGATCCTGGAACAGCCCGAAGAAGTCGTCGGACAGGTCGTAGTGCGCCTGAATGTCCTCAAAATGCGGACGCATGTCCGTGGTCTCGCTGATCTCAGGCAATGCTGCTCCCCGTGCTGCGTGGATGTGCTGATCACCCGGTCCCGCGGTGTCTGCAAAACAATTGACGCGACGATACCGTGCCCCCGGCCTGTCTGCGGAGCGGCCTAAGTGTACCGGGGCCGGCGCTGGTGGGCCGCGCCGCGTCCGGAACCGAGTCCCGCGGACAGCGGGGCGAACGTCGCGTCGAGTTCGCCGATGATGTCGTCCCACAGCGGTCGGGGCAGGTCGTGGCCCATCCCGTCGAAGAGCACCAGCCGCGCCCCGGGTATCGCCCGGGCGACCGCTCGTCCGCCCGCGGGACGCATCAACTTGTCTGCCCGCCCGTGGAGGACCACCGTCGGGGCGCTGATCCGGGCGTCGTAGTGCTTGAGGCTGCCGCTGCCCAGGATGGCGCCGAAGTGCCGCCCGATGCCCTGGGGATAGAAGCAGCGGTCGTAGGTTTCGGCGGCGTCGATGCGCAGCTGTTCGTCGGAAACCGGGTAGCCGGGGCTGCCGATGATCTTCGACACCCGCACCGAGTTCGCCACGATCACCTCCCGGGGAGAACCCGGATGCGGGCCCCTGATCAACGACAGCAACGCCCGTGGCGCCGGCGGGGGCAGCAGGGCGGCGTTGTTCGAGGAGAAGATGATGCCCAGACCGGCGGTGCGTTCGGGGTAGCGGGCGGCGAAGATCTGCGCGATCATCCCGCCCATCGACGCCCCGACGATGTGCGCGCGGGCGATCCCGAGGTGGTCGAGCACCGCGGCGGCGTCCCGGGCCATGTCTTCGAGGCGGTAAACCGATTTGCCGGGCCGCCCGAGGAACGAGCGCACCAGCCCGGGGATCAGCGCCCCGTCGCTGCGGCGGCCGTGCAGTTTGGTGGACAACCCGACGTCGCGGTTGTCGAACCGGATCACCCGGTAGCCCAGTCCGGCCAGCTTGCGGCAGAACTCCTCGCGCCAGAGCACCAGTTGCGCGCCCAGGCCCATGATGAGCAGCACCGGTGGGGCCTGGAGGTCGCCGAGGTCCTCGTAGTGCAACTCGATATCGCCGTGGGCCTCGTCGTGTGCCGGGGCGTACCCGGTGCGTAGTTCCATGCTTTAGACCTCGACGTCCTTCTGGTGCTCGCGGCTGACCTCGACCATGAAGTTGGCGAAATAGCCGGAGAACTGCGGATCGCTCATCATCTGCCATTTCGGCGCGAGCAACTTCATGTACCGCTCGACGTAGAGGAACTGCTTGCCGATGAGCACCAATTCCCGCGGGAGTTTGACGTCGTAAGCGTCGGCCAGCGTGGAGAGTTGGCGGCCGATCTCGGCGTAGGACAGGTCCCCGAGGGTCTTCAAGGTCAGCGGGGTGGCGAAGGCCTCCAGATCCTTGGCGGCCTGGGCTTCCGGCTTGACGGTGCCCACCGCCCCGAGCAGCACCACGATCTTGCCGGCCGCGGCGTGGTCCTTCTTGACCAGCAGCGCGAAGATCAGTTCGCGCAGCAGCCAACGGGTTCGCGGGTCGATGCGCCCCATGATGCCGAAGTCCAGGAAGACGATCCGGCCGCCGTCGTCGACCAGCAGGTTGCCGGCGTGCAGATCGCCGTGGAACAGGCCGTGCCGCAGGCCGCCCTCGAAGGTGGCGAACAACAGCGCCTTGACCAGTTCGGTGCCGTCGAACCCCTTTTTGCGGAGGGTCCTCGCGTCGTCGATGCGCACCCCGCGCACCCGCTCCATGGTGAGAACCCGCTCGCTGGTGAACTCCCAATGCACCTGCGGCACTTTGATATTGCGACCCAGCGGGGAGCCGTGCAGCCCCGACACCCAGGCTTCCATCGACTGGGCCTCCAGGCGGAAGTCCAGCTCCTCGGCGAGGTTGTCGGCGAAGTCGGCGACCACATCCCGGGCCGAGAGTCGCCGGCCCAGTTTCACAAACTCCACGACCTGGGCGAAGCGTTTGAGGATCTGCAGGTCGGCTGCCACCCGCCGGCGGATGCCGGGGCGTTGGATTTTGACGACGACGTCCTCGCCGGTGTGCAGCCTGGCGTAGTGCACCTGGGCGATGGAGGCCGAGGCGAACGGTTGTTCCTCGAAGGAGGCGAACAACTCCGCCGGGTCGGCCCCGAGGTCCTGTTTGAACAGCCTGTGCACCGCGGCGGTGTCGGCCGGCGGGACGGCGTCGAGCAGGCCGCGGAACTCCGCCGACAACTGCTCGCCGAACGCCCCCGGACTGGAGGCGATGATCTGGCCGAACTTGACGTAGGTGGGCCCCAGATCGGCGAAGGTCTGCGGGATCTCCCGGATCACCTTGTCCGGGATACGACCCTTGGCCGGGATCTTGGTCAGCACCCGGAGCCCGGTCCGGGTGAGCTGCCAGCCGGTGGCTCCGACGCGGGCGGCCTCGACCGGAATCGGCACCCGGTCCAGTTTGGCGACCTCGCGCTGCTGACCCTTGGCGGAACCCACGTCGATCAGTGTGCCAAACGAGAAGGTGAGCTCCTATGTGAAGCCGTACTGCGGTAACAAATGAGTGACGCGCAGACGATTTCTGGAATCCGGCGTAGCCGGGGTTAATAATGTAAGACGCGCTTGGTCCTCCGGCTGGCGAAGGACGGGGCATTTCTCGGAAGGAGATACGACCACCCATGAGCTCAACTTGGCTTTGGATCGGCACGATCGGCATGGCGCTCGGCGCGGTTGCCATCATCGGCCTCGGCGGAAAGTCGGAGGGCCGGCACCACGTCACCGCCAGTGCGTTCGTCTGCATCATCGCAGCGTGCGCCTACTACGCGATGGCCAGCAAGCAGGGTGTCCACACCTTCACCGACAACGGCGGGGTGGAACGCACCGTGTACTACGCCCGCTACCTCGATTGGGTGTTCACCACACCACTGCTTCTGATTGGACTGATAACCGTGGCGCTGCCCCGGTTGGCCAGCCCGGCAGAGGGGCGTGATCGCAACGCGCTGGTGGCCGGCGTCGTCGGCGCCGACGTCCTGATGATCGTCACCGGCTTGTTCGGCGCGCTCAGCAAGGACACCCACACCCGTTGGGTCTGGTTCGTCATCAGCTGCGCGTTCTTCCTGGTGGTGCTCTACATGATCGCCGGGCCGATCCGCGCGGCGGCAGCCCAGCGCAGCGCCGGGCACGCCGCGCTCTACGGCCGGCTGCTCGCCATCCTGGCGGTGCTGTGGTTCATCTACCCGATCCTGTGGGCCATCGGCACCGAGGGCGCCGGCAAGGTGGGCCTGAGCACTGAGATCGCGACCTTCGCGGTGATCGACCTGCTCGCCAAGGTCGGCTTCGGCATCCTGCTGGTGACCGGAACCAACAACCTGCGCGGCACCGTGGTGGAGCGTGTAGCCGCCTAGGTAATCGCCTGGCTCAGGCGACGCAGCAGACCGCCGGGTTCCGCCCCAGGAACCCGGCGGTCTGTTGTTTCTGCCGTAGATTCGCGGGCGTGCAGATCAGCGCCGCGCAGTCCACCGACCTGTTCGTCGGGGATCCCGGCTCGCCCCTGCAGGTGGTCCGGGTCAGCTACACCGGCGCGGCGGGGAGTCTTCCGGTCTCCGTCGAGGGGGATGGGCTGAGCACGCCCGTTGCGGTGACCGCCCCGGCCGGTGCGGGGACGGTCGAGGTGGCGGTGGCGGTCAGCCCAGCGGTGCCCGCGGGGGTGCGTGCGGCGCGGGTGGTGGCCGGTGCGACCGAGATGCCGTTCGACTTCGTCGTCGCCGAACCCGGCTGGACCATGCACATGATCAGCCACTTCCACTACGACCCGGTGTGGTGGAACACCCAGGGTGCCTACACCAGCGTCTGGACCGAGGACCCACCCGGGCGCTGCAAGCAGAACAACGCCTTCGCGTTGGTGGCCACCCACCTCGAGATGGCCCGCCGCGACCCCGACTACAAGTTCGTGCTGGCCGAGGTCGACTACCTCAAGCCCTACTTCGACGCCCACCCCGAGGATCGCGCGGATCTGTCGCGTTTCCTGGCCGAGGGCCGGGTGGAGGTGATGGGCGGCACCTACAACGAACCCAACACCAATCTGACCGGTGCTGAGACCGCGATCCGCAACTTCGTGACCGGCATCGGATTTCAGCGCGATGTGCTCGGCGCGGACCCGGCCACCGCCTGGCAACTGGACGTCTTCGGCCACGACCCCCAGTTCCCCGGGATGGCCGCCGACGCCGGTCTGACGTCGAGTTCCTGGGCCCGCGGCCCGCACCACCAGTGGGGCCCGATGGCCGGCGACGGAGATCCGCGCCGCATGCAGTTCTGCAGCGAGTTCGAGTGGATCGCCCCGTCCGGGGTGGGCCTGCTCACCCACTACATGCCCGCGCACTACGCGGCCGGGTGGTGGATGGACTCCGCCACCTCGCTGGCCGAGGCCGAAGAGGCCACCTATGAGCTGTTCCGTCAGCTGAAATCGGTGGCGCTGACCCGCAACGTCCTGCTGCCGGTCGGCACCGACTACACCCCGCCGAACACCTGGGTCACCGAGATCCACCGCGACTGGAACGCCCGCTACTGCTGGCCGCGGTTCGTCTGCGCGGTGCCCAGCGAGTTCTTCGCCGCGGTGCGCGCCGAACTGGCCGAACGCGGCCGAGCGCCCTCGCCGCAGACCCGCGATATGAACCCCATCTACACCGGCAAGGACGTCTCCTACATCGACACCAAACAGGCCAACCGGTCTGCCGAGGACGCGGTGCTGGGCGCAGAGCGGTTCGCGACGTTCGCCGCACTGCTCGGTGGGGCGGTGTATCCCGAGGCGGCGCTGGCCAAGGCCTGGGTCCAGCTGGCGTGGGGGGCCCACCACGACGCCATCACCGGCAGCGAGTCCGATCAGGTCTACCTGGACCTGCTCACCGGCTGGCGGGATGCCTGGGAACTCGGCCGCACCGCCCGCGCCAACGCGCTGTCGGTGCTGTCCGCGGCCGTCGGTGCCGAGCTGCCGTCGGTGGTGGTCTGGAACCCGTTGGCGCACAAGCGAAGCGATATCGTCACGGTGCGCCTGCAGGAACCGGTCGGTGCATCGGTCGCCGTGCTCGACTCCGCCGGCGCGCGGCTGCCCGCCCTGGTGGAGGACGGCGGCCATTCGGTGAGCTGGCGCGTCGACGGTGTCGGCTCGCTGGGGTGGCGCAGCTACCGGGTGGTCGACGACGACGAACCCTCGGGTTGGCAGCAGGCCGACGGGCTGGAGATCGGCAACGACCATCACCGGCTTCGGGTCGATCCGGCGCGCGGCGGCGGGGTGGTGTCACTGATCGAGACCGGCAGCGGCCGGGAACTCATCGCCGCCGGCGCGGTCGGCAACGAACTGGCCGTCTACCAGGAGTACCCCGCCCACCCCGAGGCGGGGTACTCC
>VERS01000122.1 GCA_018882545.1 Mycobacterium sp. | reverse complement strand
GTGGTAGCAGAAGCCCTGATCGGGTGGGAACAGCCGAGCACCCGCACCAGTCGGCCCGGCAGCGGCCAAGCCGTGGGCTCGAACTCAGCCGTGGCCACGGCCGCTCGTGTCGGGGCGGCCTCGGGTCTCTGTTGGACGGTCCCAGCCCAGCAGTCGGGGAGCGAGCGCTTTGTCGCGGGCGAGCTGCCGGCGGAAGGCGTAGGAACTACGCATGGCCGTCATTGTCACGTGCCGGTCGACGCGGATCTGGGTGGAGCGCAACCCCAGGATCCGCCGGGCATGTTGAAGAATCCAGTCATCGCCGAACCAGATCCGCAGTCTCGATGGGATCGGCACGAAATCGCTCCGTCGCAGAAACAATGCAGAACCGAATCCTCCGCACTGGCTGCCGATCGACACGCCATGGCGATACGTGAAGGGTTCCAGCGCAAAGTCGGTGAGGGTGTCGCCGGCGGGAAGCAGACCCACCACCGTGCCTGGCGGCGGCGCCTGTGCCAGCAGCTTCATCAATATGCCGGAAGGGATATGGATGTCGTCATTGAGGATGCCGACCAGGGTGGAGCTGGAGGTGATCTGGGCCATCCCCAGATTCCAGGCCTGATTCACCAGCAGGTTGCGCGGCTGGCTGAGCAGCAGCAGCCGCGGGTGCTTCGCCAGCGCCTCGGCCGGGGCCGGCCGTTGGCTAGGGTCGTTGTCGATCACGATCACGCGATCGACCGCCGGGCAGCTCAGATAGTCGTCCAGGGCGGCCAAGAGCCCGGCTGGTCGCCAGAGGGTGGGAATCACCAGCTGGAGGGGGGTATTCACCAAGGGGCGCTCAAGGGGTGGGTCTGAGGCGAAAACAGGGAACCGACATCGCTTGCTCCGCGCGGTGAACCGGCCACCGCACGGCTAGCGTTCCACTGGGCGGCTCTGCCGTCAACAATTGGGTCGCTCATCTAACCTCTCTCCAAAAAATGCCATCGTTTTGCCGCCAGTAGCGGGATTGCTGTCAACTAACGCCGGAGTCGGTGGACGCCTCGCGATCGCTCACCCGGCCGGCGACGGCCGCCCTCCCGTCGCGTTACCACGCATTACCAGGTGACGACGATCTACGAACAGCTGCGACCGGATCCGCCCGGAGTTCGACGTTGTTCCGTGTTCCAGCGCGGCCCACAGACTCTGGCCGTCGCCGCGATGATTCGGTCGATGGCGGCCCACGAGACGTTCGCCCCACCGTGCTCTGATGGAGCCCGTGACTGACCCGACCGGCTTTCCCGTGCTGCCCCCGCCGCTTTGTCGGCCGGTGTTATTCGATCAGCAGTGGAGCGATCTGACATTCGTGCATTGGCCGGTGCGTCCCGACGCAGTCGCGCGACTGTTCCCTCCGGGGACTCGTCCGGACGTCTTCTCCGACGGGCTGACGTATGTCGCCCTGGTGCCGTTCGTCATGAGCCGGATTCGGATCGGAGCGTCCCCATCGGTGCCCTACTTCGGGTCGTTCCTGGAGACCAATATCCGCCTCTATTCGACAGACGGGGCCGGGCGCCACGGCGTGCTCTTCCGCTCACTGGAAACCAGCCGTCTGGCAATCGTGCCCGCCACCCGGGTGAGCTTGGGCTTCCCCTACACCTGGGCCCAAATGCGGTTGAGCCGCGAGGGCGCCCGCATCACTTATGACAGCACGCGGCGCTGGCCCCAACGCGGTCTGCGCAGCCGGCTCACGGTCGAGGTCGGGGAGGCCGCCGAGCCGACACCGCTTGAGGTTTGGCTCACCGCCCGCTGGGGAGCGCACACCCGCAAGGCGGGCCGGACGTGGTGGGTGCCCAACGAGCACGCGCCGTGGCCGCTGCGTGCAGCGGAGATCGTCGAGATCGATGACGATCTACTGCCGGCCAGCGGGGTGCGGCCCAGCGGCGGACCGCTGCGCGCGTTGTTCTCACCCGGCGTGCGGACCCGCTTCGGCCGGCCCCGCGTTGTCAGTTAGTAGGTTCTGGTGCCGGGTCTTTTCGGCCGGTAGGACCGGGCGAATGCGGAATGCTCACTGCCCCCGCAGTGAGCCCGATGATCGCGCGCTACGAGAAGAGTCGGGCTGCGGCCGAGGACTCGCCAAGAGTCGGCTGCGGCCGAGGACTCGCCGGCGCAGGCGGGACTGCGGTAGATCGCCAGCGAAGATCGTCGATGCCCCCGGCGGGCAGCGTAGGGAATCTATTGGTCGGTGCGGAATTGGGCGGGGTCTAGCCTGGATGGAATGGGTGACCTCAGCAGCGATGAGTGCCGGGAGCCGGATAGCTGCATCGACAACCCGCTGCGTCGTGGCGAGGTCGTCGCGCAGACGGGCCGCGATGTCGAGGCGACCGAGTACGCCATCGACGGCCCCGTCGTCTTGGGCCCGGGGTTGCCGCCCGAGGACGGCTCCTGCGGTCAGTTCGCCGTGCAGTTTCACGTCACCACGACAATGGTGGTCGGGCTCAAACGCATCGCCGACGCGCGCGGGGTCAGTGTGCCGGAATTGTGCCGACAGGTCGTCGGTGTCTTCGTTGCACAGCAGGAGGGCCAACTTGGCGCGCTGCTCGCGGCTGAGGCCGAAGTTGCCGACTACCGGCCCAGCCTCGGTCAGTCCTAATCCTGACGCCGGCCGCCTCCCCGGCTACTGCTGGTGGGTTCTCCTCTGTATCGGTTCGATTCGATTCATCTGCCGTTGTCGCTGCGCTCAAAGAAAAAGATTCCTGGCCCACTCTGCCTGGCGCGCTGCAGTCACAGTTGTAACGGATCATCGACAGCTCCTTGATTGAGGCTGGCAGAATCAGTCCATGCCAAATCTT
This sequence comes from Mycobacterium sp., assembly GCA_018882545.1. Classification (GTDB taxonomy): domain Bacteria; phylum Actinomycetota; class Actinomycetes; order Mycobacteriales; family Mycobacteriaceae; genus Mycobacterium. The sequence continues at coordinate 3,812 of VERS01000122.1, read as the reverse complement.
TCACGCCGTCCGACCATCGCCATTCTTGCCGCCACTCCCATTACCGCCTTGTCGCTGTTCGGTGTCGGCATCGGTTCAGCCGAGCCGCTGAATTGCGTCGCCGGACAGTTCTGGGATCCGATTACCAACACCTGCCAGACGCCACAGCCGGCGCAAGACTGTGCGTCCGGTGAGTACTGGAACGCGTTGTCCAATGTGTGCCGTCCGCTGGGCCAGCTCTAGTCCACCAAAGCGGAACTCGACCCTCCGGAAGGCGGCAGGGTTGCGGATCGAGGAGGTTTGCGACGGCTGAACCGGCGACCTCGATTCCTCTCAAAATCAAGCGCTTTCAGAAGCAAGACCGCGCCGTGGAAAGTGCCGAACTTGAGCCAGCTTCCCGACTTCCCGACGGAACCGTGTGAGGCGGGTTCGTCACAAACATGACGGTCGGATGACCGTTGCGCGATCGCTCTCGACGGCCCGCCCAGCAGCGGTCACAGTCGGATATGGACCCCAGTAGACCTACCTCCGCACCTGCCTCGCTTCCCATGGGAGTGCAGGACTCCCTGTGGCTCCAGATGGACCGGCCGACCAACGTCATGGTGGCCGATGTCGCGGTATGGACCGCTGAGCCGCTGGACTTCGGCCGGCTGCAGAGGGCTCTCGAGAAGCGGCTCGTCGAGCGCTACCCGGTATTTCGCAGCAGGGCGGTTTCCGACGGCGGCGGAGGCTGGCGCTGGGAGCCGGACCCGGACTTCGACATCACCAACCATGTCAGTGCCGCGACGCTGTCCGATCCCGACGATCCGCGGTGCATGCAGGCATTGGTCGCCACGCACCGCACCGAGATGCTTACCCGGAACCGTCCGCTGTGGCAGGTGATCGTGGTGGAGCGTTACCGCGGCGGCAGCGCGATTCTGCTGCGCAGCCACCACGCGTTGGCCGACGGCATGCGCATGGTCCAGTTGGCGATGAGTCTTTTCGACGCGGCCCCCGAGGGTGGGGCGATCCTCGGCCCCGCGGTGGCCCAGTACGGCGCACAAGGCAAGCCCGCCCGGGTATCCCTGGTTCGGCGCCTGCGGACAGTCGCAATCGAAGCTTCGATGGCCGCCCGAACGGCCCGCCGAAGGCTGGCGCGGCTGCCTGCGCGATCCGTTGCGCGACTGTGTCGCTTCGCGCTGTGGAACCCGCTCGGCGCTCTGCACACCGTGGCATACGCCATGCGCCGAGTCGTTTCGACAGCGCGCCGGGCCCTGCCCGCCGGGGGCACCTTGACCGCCGTCCTCGCCGCCGCACCGGGTGACGCCGACACTGTCCGCAAATTCGTACTCGGCACCCGCAACGACGTGACGATCTGGACCGGACCGGCCAGTGGCTCCAAGGGTGTTGCCTGGTCCCCACCGCTGTCACTGTCGGCGGTGAAGGCTGTCGCCAAAGCGCACGGTTGCACTGTCAACGACGTCCTCGTCGCCACAGTCGCCAGTGCGCTGCACGACTATCTGAGGTCCCAGGAGGCGCGCTGTCCGTCGGTCGCATTCATGGTGCCGGTCAACCTCAAGCCCCTCGATCTCAGCCTGCCCGAGACGCTGGGCAACGAGTTCGCCCTCGTGCAGTTGGAGTTGCCGACCGACGAGTCCGATCCCGTCGCCGTTCTGGCGGCCACCCGCCGGCGGATGAATCGGATCAAGAACGGCAACGAGGCCGCGGTCGCATTCCGGCTGCAGGAGGCGATCGCCGGGCTTAGCCGCACGCTGTACGAAGCCTCGGTAGAACTGTTCACCAACCGCACCCTCGGGGTGCTCACGAACGTGCCGGGGCCGCCGATCCCCGTATATCTCGCTGGCGCGATGGTGGAGGGAATCGCCGGCTGGGCCCCGGTCTCGGGAAACCAGCCGATGAGCTTCAGCATCTGCAGCTACAACGGCGAGGTCGTGGTGGGCATCGCCTGCGACACCGAGTTGGTGCCCGGCTACGAGTCCATCGTCGACGGCTTCGCCGTCGCTTTCGACCGACTGGTGCACCGGACTCCCGGCGTCGACGCAGTCGCGGGCAACTGGCGCCGTCCGTGACGTTACGAAGGAGCAGCGGATGCGAACGAGAGCGGCCATCAGCGGGATTCCCCGGGTGGATCTTCAGAGCCGCGGGCCATGGCGCCGCCGGCTGTGGTGGTTGGCCGGCGGCGGTCCGCTGTTCATCAGCAAGCCCGTTTTGGCGCTGTGGCGGACCTACGTTGCCCCGGTGGAGGCCCGAGTGGTCGATGCGAGCGGTGGCCGACTGAAACTCAACCCGGCCGTTCCGATCGTCGTGCTCAGGACGACGGGGGCGAAGAGCGGGCAGCGGCGCGACGTTCCGCTGGCCTACTTCACCGACGGCGACGACGTCATCCTCATCGCGTCGAACTACGGCAGTGGCCGTCACCCCGGCTGGTTTCACAACCTGCGCGCGCACCCCGAGTGCGAGCTGCGGATCGGTTCCAGGGGTGGTGCCTTCACGGCGACCGAAGCCCGAGGCGCTGACCGCGACCGGCTCTACCACCTCGCTGCGGACCGCCTCAACCATGTATTCGCTATGCACGACAAACGAAGCGGCGCCGAATGGACCATCCCGGTGATGCGACTGACACCGGTGGCCGGCTCCGGCTGAGACGCCCTGGCCGATGGTGAACAACTCGCTCGGGGAGAGTACGTCACAATGGCTCCGGGGATCGGGCAGGATGTGGTTCCGTGCCGGAAACCACAGTCTTCGCCGCCCGCAGCGTCATCACAATGGACCACGAGCACCCCGACGCGACCGCCGTGGCGGTTTCCGGCGGGCGGATCATCGCCGTCGGAGCGCTGGAGGACCTTCGCGGCTCCGGTGTCATCGATGACACCTTCGCGGGAGCGGTGCTGGTTCCGGGACTGATCGACCAGCACCTGCACCCGATCCTGGGTGCCGGCGCGCTGATCACCGAGATCATCGCCGTCGAGGACTGGGTCCTGCCGGAGCGCACGTTCGCGGCCGCCCGTACCCCCGAGGAGTACCGGCGACGGCTGGCCGAGGCCGAGCAGCGAATCGCTGATCCCGGCGAATGGCTGATCTCCTGGGGGTACCACAAACTCTGGCACGGCGACCTGGACCGGGCTGCGCTCGACGCGATCAGCGCCACCCGCCCCATCGTGGTCTGGCAGCGCTCGTGCCACGAGTGGTACCTCAACACCGCGGCGATCACCGCGCTCGGGCTGACCGCCGAGCAAATGGCGGGCAAGGGTCCGGCCAGCGAGATGGTCGACTTCGCCGGCGGCCACTGGTGGGAGGCCGGCATGAACCTGCTACTGCCCGCCGTGGCACCGGTCGTCCTGTCGCCGGAACGGTTGGCGGCCGGCCTGCGTCAGCTCGTCGGCTACCTGCACGCCAACGGGGTGACGGCGATCAACGAGCCGGGAATCATGTGGGACACCGAACCGTGGGATTTGTATCAGCAGATCCTCGGGGCCGCCGAAACTCCCTTCAGCTCAACCTTTCTCGTCGACGCCCGCAGCCAGGCCGCTTCGGGGATGGACCCGGCCGACGCTGTCGCCGACGCCGAGGCCCAGGTGGCGCGGGCGGCGTCCGGGAAGGTGCGGCTACTGCCCAAACAGGTCAAGCTCTTCGCTGACGGCGCCATCATCAGTCAGCTGATGCAGATGCGCGATCCCTACCTCGACGACGCAGGGAATCCCGACCTGTGCCATCACGGCGAGTGGATGATGCAACCCGATGTGTTCCGGGCCTTCGCGAAGGCCTACTGGGATGCCGACTGGCAGTTGCACATTCACGTCAACGGAGACGCCGCACTGGATCTGGTGCTCGAC
>VERS01000725.1 GCA_018882545.1 Mycobacterium sp. | reverse complement strand
CACCGAGACGCTGCTGATGCTGTCGGCCGCGACGGCGACGATCATCCTGGCCGGGCCGGGCCGCTACGGCTTCGACGGCGGACGCGGCTGGGCCCGGCGGCCGTTCATCGGCTCGTTCGTGGCGCTGCTGCTGGGGATCGGCGGCGGCGTGGCGGCCTGGTTCTTCCTGCGCGGCAACAATCCGTTCGCCTGCCCGGCGCCGGACTCAGCGTCGGTAGGGGTTGGGTACCCGGCCGCCGCTGGCCGCGGTCAGCCGCGGCAGGGTGACGAAGGTGACCGCCGGCAGCAGCATGTCGGACCCGTCGGTCAGGCAGGCCCGCGCCCAGCGACCCCGGGTGAACTTCAGGCCCTCGATCTGCGGCCAGCGCACCGTGCGACTGCTGAACAGGGTTCGGGCGGTGACGGTGTCGTCGTCGGCCACGGTGCGCAGCCGTTCCACGGCCACCGACACCAGCACCGGGATCACCAGCAGGACCAGACCGGCCTTGCCGAACGCCGGGCCGATCGTCAGCAGCGCCATAGTCAGGAACGCCGAGGCGAAGTGCGCGATCGGGGAGACGCGGATCACGGTCTGGGAGCTGTCGGATCCGCGGGGCATAGCAGTCATCATTGCACCACCGGGCGGCGCGGCCGACCCGGATTTGACGCTGACCTGTGCTGAGGCTACCCTTCGGGAGCATGACGACCGGCGGGAAGTACGTAGTAGTAGGTCAGCGCGTTGGTGCCGCGCTTGCCCGCCGCCGGGTTTAGCCACACGCACCAGCGCGCAACCCTCGTACAGCCGCCCATGCTGACGGGGGTTTTTTCTTGCCCCCGACGACGAGACAACCCGACGAGCAGACGAATGAGGACAGCCCAGTGAGCGCACCCACCACGCGAGCACCCGAGTCCGGCGACGCCGCCCCGGCCAACGGCCACCACACCGCTCATCCGGCCAAGAGCACCCACCGCATCCCGCCGCAGCAGCTCACCGGGGCCGAGGCGGTGGTGCGGTCGCTGGAGGAACTCGGCGTCGACATCATCTTCGGCATCCCCGGCGGTGCGGTGCTGCCGGTCTACGACCCGCTGTTCGACTCCACCCAGCTGCGTCACGTCCTGGTCCGCCACGAGCAGGGCGCGGGCCACGCGGCCAGCGGCTACGCCCACGCCACCGGGCGGGTCGGGGTCATGATGGCCACCTCCGGCCCCGGGGCCACCAATCTGGTCACCCCGCTGGCCGACGCCCAGATGGACTCCATCCCGGTGGTCGCCATCACCGGGCAGGTGGGCCGCAGCCTGATCGGCACCGACGCCTTCCAGGAGTCCGACATCACCGGCATCACCATGCCGATCACCAAGCACAACATCCTGGTCCGCGACGGCGACGACATCGCCCGGTCGCTGGCCGAGGCCTTCCACATCGCCTCCACCGGCCGGCACGGTGCGGTGCTGGTCGACATCCCCAAGGATGTGCTGCAGGCGCCGTGCACGTTCTCCTGGCCGCCGCAGCTGGAGCTGCCCGGCTACAAACCCAACACCAAGCCGCACGGCCGGCAGATCAAGGAAGCCGCCAAGC
>VERS01000121.1 GCA_018882545.1 Mycobacterium sp. | reverse complement strand
AGCCCGAGGTGATGTTCTTCGACGAGGCCACCTCCGCACTGGATCCCGAACTGGTCAAAGGCATCCTCGCGCTGATCGCCGACCTCGGTTCAGACGGGATGACGATGGTCGCGGTCACCCACGAGATGGGCTTTGCCCGATCGACGGCGGACTCGGTGGTGTTCATGGACCACGGTGTGGTGGTGGAGTCCGGTCCACCCGAGAAGGTCTTCACCGCCGCGGAAACCGAACGGCTGCAACGGTTCTTGTCGCAGGTGTTGTAAGGCCGCGGCCCCATGGGACTCAGATCGCCGAGTGCAGGGGCGGTGGGGTGCCGTGCAGGACGGACCTTCCGAGGTGCTGGTACTTCCACCGGATCGGGTCGTGGACGGTGTGGGTGCGGGCGTTGCGCCAGAAGTGATCGAGGTTGAGATGCGCCGCGGTGCTGCGCGTGCCACAGGTCTCGAACAGTGCACCGGCGACCTCGTTGGAGGTCCGGTCGGCGAGGATCTTCGCGGTGGCCACCGACAGGGAGGCTTCCGCGGCCAGGTCCGGGTCGGCGGTGTGCAGCAGCGCGGCGTCCACAGCTTCCCCGGCGGTGCGTAGCGTCGACTCGGTCGCCCGGACCGCGACGGTCAGTTCACCGAAACGCTGAATCAGCAGCGGGTCGTCGATGGCCCGGTCCACCGCGGCTTCGAACCAGGGTCGGCTGCTGGTACGGGCGAACTGGGCGGCGGTCTCCAGGGCGCCGCGGGCGATCCCGGCGTCGATGGCGGCGTGCATCAATTGGGCGAAGGCGCCGAAGCCGGTCGGGGCGTTGACCGCCGGGGCGCGCGGGACCAGACGGGACCGGTCGACCGTGACCGCGTCGAATCGGATCGTCCCGCTGCCGGTGGTCCGCTGGCCCATCCCGTCCCAGTCGTCGACGATCTCGACCCCGGCGGTGTCGGCCGTCAGGAAGGCGATGTACTGGCCGTCGGGAAGTCCCGACACCCTGTCGGGGTCGTCGAGGCGGGTCAGCACCGCCAGGATGTCGGCGAACAGCGACCCCGTGCAGTAGTACTTCGCCCCGTCGATGCGGAAGCCGCCGGCGTCGGGGCGCAGCGTGGTCGCGACATCCACCGCGGTCGGTCCGCTGCGTTCGGCCTGGGCGTTGGCGATGCGGGCGCCGCGCAGCAACCGCTGCGAGTAGTGACCGAGTTGTTCGGGCGTCCCGGCCAGGCGCAGGAGGTTGACGTAGTTGAAGTGACTGTGCGGTATCTGCGCGATGTTGGGGTCGGCGGTCGCCAGGATCCGGATCACCTCGACGACGATGCTCGGCGGCAGGTCGGCGCCGCCGAACTCCGCCGGCACGGTCATGGCCAGCAAACCGCTCTCGGACAACCGGTCGAGTTCGCGATAGGGCAGCGCGCGGTCGCGGTCGCGCTCGGCGGCCCCGGAACCGAACTCGGCTGCCAAGGCCCGCGCCGCGGCGATGGCGGTGGTTGGGGTCAGAACCGAACAGTCGTACTCCGTGGTCATGCTTGGGTGACTCCTTTGGCGCGCAGGATGGGCAGGACACCCTCGGCGAACCAGTACGCCTCTTCCAGGTGCGGGTAGCCGGAGAGGATGAACTCGTCAAAACCTCCGGAGTAGTACTCGTAGATCAGGTTGGCCACCTCGTCGTGGCTGCCGACCAGGGCCGTCCCCGCCCCGCCTCGGACCAGTCCGACACCGGCCCACAGGTTGGGGTAGATCTCGAGGTTGTCGAGTTTGCCGCCGTGCAGGGCGGTCATCCGGCGCTGGCCCTCCGACTCCGAGCGGGCGTTCAGGTGCGTGGCCTGCTCGATCTGGTCCGGGGTCAATTCGCTGAGGAGTTTCTCGGCGACGGCCCAGGCCTCGGCTGAGGTGTCGCGGGTGATGGTGTGCAGCCGGATGCCGAACCGCAGGGTCCGCCCGAAGGCCTCGGCAGCGTCTCGGACCCGGTTGATCTTGGCCGTCGCAGCCGGCGGCGGTTCACCCCAGGTCAGGTAGACGTCGATGTAGCGGCCGGCGACGGGCAGCGCGGCCGCCGAGGAGCCGCCGAAGTACAGCGGGGGCAGGGGGTCGGGCGGCGCAGACACCCGGCCGTCGCGGATCTTGTAGTAGTCACCGTCGTAATCGACGGAGCCCTGCGTCCAAATGCGCTTCACGATTTCCAGGAATTCCCCTGTGCGGGAATACCGTTCGTCGTGATCGAGCCAGTCCCCGAAGCGCTGCTGTTCGGCGTCCTCGCCGCCGCTGACGACGTTGAGCAACAGCCGGCCGCCGGAGAACCGCTGGAACGTGGCCGCCTGCTGCGCGGCCAGCGTCGGGGGTACGAGCCCGGGCCGGAATGCGACCAGGAATTTCAGCCGCTCGGTCTCGGCCAACAGTGCCGCGGCGGTCAGCCAGGCGTCCTCGCAGAAGGTTCCGGTCGGCGTGAGCACCCCCTCGTACCCCAGTCGGTCTGCGGCCCGCGCGATCTCGGCCAGGTAGCGCCGGTCGGGCGGCCGGTATCCGGCCGGGACGCCGTGATGGTCGGTCGCATGCGAGGCGCCGACGATCGAACGGCTGTCGCCGTTGGTGGGCAGGAACCAGAAGAACTTGGCAGACATCGGGGGACCTTTCAGGCCGCGGCGGCCTTGACGGCGCGGCTGACTTCCGCGCGCAACTCCAGGTACTCGGGTGTGCGCCGCAACTCGTCGGAGTCCAGGCCATCGCGAGGCAGGTCGACGGCGAGGTCCAAGGCGATGCGTCCGGGACGGTGGGTCAGAACCACGATCCGGCTTCCGAGGAACACCGCCTCGTCGGCGCTGTGGGTGACGAAGACGCTGGTTCGGCCCGATTCGGCGCTGACGGAGCGGACGTCTTCCTGGAGGCGTTCCCGGGTCAGCGCGTCCAACGCCGAGAACGGCTCGTCAAGCAGCAGCAGGGCGTTACCGCTGCGCTCCGAGGCCAGCGCGCGGGCGATCGCGACCCGCTGCTGCTGGCCACCGCTGATCTCCCAGATCCGCCGCCCGGCAATTCCGTCGAGCCCGACCCGGTGCAGCAACTCATCGCGGCGGTCGGCCCGCTGCGCCGCGGGCACGCCGGCGTACTTCAGGGCCAGTTCCACGTTGCCCCCCACCGACCGCCACGGGAACAGCCGCGGCTGCTGGAACACCACACCCGAACTGCGACCCGGAACCGGCGGGTTACCGGCGACCAGCACCTGTCCCTCGGTGGGGCGCTCGAACCCGGCGATCAGCCGGAGCAGGGTGCTCTTGCCGCACCCGGAGGCGCCCACGAGCACCAGAAAGGCGCCGGGTTCGACCTCGAGGCCTACCGGTCCCAGCACCGGAGTGGAGCCGTAGCTGTGTCGCACCTGACGGATCTCGATGGCGTGTACGTCGGTGTCGGTCGCGGGTGCGGCGTCGAGCAGTTCACCGGGTGATGACATTAGGCAATCCCGTTGTGTAGAGGGCGTTTTGGAACGTGCTCAGCGGGGCCGCCGCAGGGATCTGCTTCTGGTCGGCCAGGAACTGGGAGGCGCTTTGGAGGTTGACCGCCAGATTTCCCGGTGCTCCCTCGCTGCCAAGCCAGTCCGGTGAGGCGATCTCCTCCGGTGTCAGGAACACGGCTTTGGTGAGCTGGGCTTCGACGTCGGCGGGGCTGAGCGCAACCTCAGCGGAGATGGCCTTGGCTGCCAGTTCCGGGTCGTTCTTGATCGCGGTCAGCGCCCGGGCCTGCTGCTGGCGCCAGACGTCGACGACCTTCGGGTTGCCCTCCGCGAAGCTGTTCGACACCGCGGCCAGGTCGGCCGTGGGCTTGCCCTTGGCGGCCAACTCCCGGCTGGTGATCAGAACCCTGCCGGACTGTTCCAGTTGCCCGAGGGTGGGCAGCCAGGTGTAGGCGGCGGCGATGTCGCCGCGCTCCCAGGCGGCCAGGATTGCCTGCGGCTGCAGGTCGATCAGTTGGACGTCGCTGGGTGACAGCCCGTTGTCGGCCAGCGCGGCCAGCAGGCTGTAGTGGGCGGTGGAAGCGAACGGCGTGGCGACCCGTTTGCCTTTGAGGTCGGTGATCGCGGTGATCCCGCTGCCGTCGCGGGCCACCAGAGCCTCGTTGTCGCCGGCGACGGCCAGGACGAAGGCGACCCGGTAGGGGATGTCCAGCGGCGCCGACAATCCGCGGGCCAGGGGACTGGAGCCGAGTGTGCCGAAGTCGACCTGTTTGGCGATGAACGCGGTGTTGACGTCGGCGCCGGAGTCGAACTTGGTCCACTTGATGTTGTAGTCCGGCAGTGCCTGCTCCAACCACTTGCTGTTCTTGACGATCAGGTCACCGCTGAGCAGCGTCTGGTAGGCGATGCGGATCGTCTGCTTAGCCGCATCGGTCCTGTTGTGGTCGATGGCGCAGCCCACCAGTCCGCTGGCGGTGACGGCGGTGGCGAGCACCGCCGCGATCTTGGTGATTCTCATACCTTCCCTCTCCACGGAACGACGCGGTTCTCCACGGCACGCAGCAGGCCGTCGATGATCAGGCCGGAGATGCCGATGGCGAAGATGCCGACCAGCACCACGGGGGTGTTGTTGTAGTTGCTGGCGTCCTTGACCAGCCCGCCTATGCCGGGGATGCCGTTGAACAGCTCGGCGGCCACCACCGAGGAGTACGCCATGCCGACGGCCAGGCGGATCCCGGTGAAGGTTTCCGGCAGGGCCGAGGGGACCACGATGTCGCGAACCACGTCCCAGCGCGATGCGCCCAGCGCCCGACCCGCCTCCACCAGGCCGACCGGCGCAGCCACGACCGCGGCAGTGGTTGCCACCGCCGCAGGCGGCAGCGCGGCCAGGGCCAGCAGCGTGACCTTGGGCGCCTCATCGATTCCGAGCCAGATCACCAGCAGGAAGAAATAGGCCAGCGGGGGCAGTGCCCGCAGGAACGTCAGCCACGGTTCGAGAATCCTGCGCACCCAGGGGATCGAACCCATCAACAGACCCAGGAGCACCCCCAGCAAAACCCCGATCACCACACCGGCGAGCACCCGGCGCAGCGTCATGTAGAGGTGCTCCCAGAGGAGATACCCGGCATAGCCGCGGACCCCGTCATGCACTGTCGAGACATCGACGAACGCGCGTCCGACTGTGCTCGGGAAGGGGACGAACGTCTGGTTCCAGATCCCGCTGGCCGCGGCGAGCTGCCATGCGCCGAAGAAGACGACCAGCGACAGCAGTGGCAAGCCGGCGCGGTAGAGACTCCGGCGCCAGAAGCCCACGGCCTGCCGAGCGGGGTCGCGGACCGCAGGGACGTCGACGAACACGGACATGGCTGGAGTGTGCGCACCGGGGACAGGAACCGGAAACGGCTGCGATCAGCGGGATCTAAACGCCGCCCTCCGAATACGGGTCTGGCCAGGTGAAGATCGGCCGGGTGGCAAGGCTCGAGGTTTGCGCTCACGCAGATCAAATCACCGTGATCGGAAACCAACCACCCCGTTCGGCGGCCCGATCACCCCTTGGGGAACCGTCCAGCCCGAATCCGGTGTTAGGGTCGAGCGGTGTCCAAGATCGGTCTGACCGGGTGTTTGGTCGAGCGGTGCGCGTGTTGTCGCCGCCCGCTCCGCCGCGCCTGACCGACACCGTCCGGTGTCTCAGTCCTGATCGACGTCGCTGGCGCGGCCCACCATCCGCCCCGACCACCCGCGAGGACTTCCAATGAACACCACCCGCGACACCGACCACCGCAACACCGAACCTAGCGGCGACGCCCCGGGCCGCATCCTTCTACTGCGTGGTTCGGGGGTCCTGGCCAACGTGGTGGCGCCGGCCCTGCGGGCTCCCGATACGGCCGGAGCCGCGGTGTTCAGCGCCGTGCGCCTGCGCGGCCCGGTCGCCCGGGACGCCATCGCCACCAGTACCGGATTGTCCATTGCCACCGTCAACCGCCAGGTCAGTGCCCTGCTGCAGGCTCATTTGCTGCGGGAACGTCCCGACCTCGCCACCCCGGGGGCGATCGGGCGGCCACGCATCCCGGTCGAGGTCAACCACGAGCCCCACCTGACTCTCGGAGTGCATATCGGAGCGCGGGTCACCAGCATCGTGGCCAGCGATCTGTTCGGCCGAACCCTCGATGCGGTCGAGACCCAGACCCCCACCGGTTCGCAGACGACTGCCCTGGCATCCCTGGCCGACAGCGCGCGCCGCTACCTGAGTCGGTGGCATCGGCGCCGCCCGCTGTGGATCGGGGTTGCGATCGGCGGGGTGGTCGACAGCGTCGCCGGAGTCGCCGATCACCCCCGGCTCGGGTGGGTCCAGGCACCCATCGGACCGGTGCTGGGCACCGCACTGGGTCTGCCGGTGTCGGTTGCCTCGCATGTCGACGCGATGGCCGGGGCCGAACTGCTACTGGCCGGCCCGCACCGACGCAGCGCCGCCGCCCGTCGAGTGGGCCGCGGCAGCAGCCTCTACGTCTACGCGCGCGAGACCGTCGGCTTTGCCCAGGTGATCGACGGTGCGGTGCATACCCCGACCGGTGGTCCGGGGACTATCACCGGCTTACCGGTGCAGTCCGAAATACTGGGCGGTACAGGGCAATTGGAGTCAACGGTCAGCGATGAGGCGGTTGTAGCCGCGGCCCGCAAGCGCGGCATCCTGTCCGGGACTGGACCGAAC
>VERS01000724.1 GCA_018882545.1 Mycobacterium sp. | reverse complement strand
GGGTTGAGCCACGTGGGCACGGACTTCGGCTCGGAGATCTGCTCCGTGCTGCCCGCCGGATTGGCCGGGAGTGCCACGGTGGCAGCCTCGAGTGCGAACCTCGGCCCCGGTTTCGACAGTCTGGGTCTGGCACTGGCGATCTACGACGAGATCGCCGTTGAAACCACCAGCGGCGCAACGGCTGTCACCGTGGAAGGGGAGGGGCACGGGCAGGTGCCGACCGGTCCCGACAATCTGGTCGCGGTTGCCATCCGCCGTGGGCTCGAGCAGGCGGGTGCCCGGGTGCAGGGCCTGAAAGTGCATTGCCGCAACATGATTCCCCACTCCCGAGGGCTGGGTTCGTCGGCCGCCGCGGTGGTCGGTGGACTCGCGGCAGCGAACGCCCTGGTGGCGCAGACCGATCTGGTACCGCTGACGCCCCAGCAGTTGATCCAGTTGTCCGGCGAATTCGAGGGACACCCCGACAATGCCTCGGCGTCGGTGCTCGGCGGTGCGGTGGTGTCCTGGACCCAGCCCATGTCGGGTGGTTTCTTCGCCGCGCCGTTGCGGTTACATCCCGAGATCCGGTTCTTCACCGGTATCCCGCAGCTGCGGTCGTCCACCGCTGAGACCCGGGTGCTGCTCCCGACTCAGGTCAGTCATCGGGTGGCGAGCTTCAATGTCAGCCGCGCCGCTTTGCTGGTGCTGGCACTCACGGATCGTCCTGACCTGCTGATGGCGGCAACCGAAGATCAACTGCACCAATCCCAACGCGGCCCCGCCATGCCGGAGTCGGCGGCTTACCTGGGCCTTCTGCGGAGCCACGGGGTGGCGGCGGTGCTGTCCGGCGCGGGGCCCTCGGTGCTCGCCCTCACCGCCGGGACTGATCTTCCCGAGGACGTGTTGGGTTTTGCCACGGATCTCGGGTTTGCCACCGCGGAGGTCGGAGTCGGGCAACCGGTTCGATGGGGTGTCGACATCGGCGGCCACGTCCGCTCGGACCTGACTGTCGGTGCCCAGGAGAAACGCAGGTGACGCTTTCTTGCCTGGGGCTGCCAAGCAGGCTATTCTCACAGACGTCCAGCAACCGCAGTTTCGATACTGCGCCGACACTAGGACGATCACCAATCTTTTGAGTGTTTAATCCAGTGCACCGGCGGTAGGCCTGCAGGCCGCCATCCCGGCACCCACAGACACCGACGACGGTGAGACTTCGCGTCCAGCGAATCGGCTGAACGTGCAGAAACCCCCGCAGTATGAAAACGCAGGGGAGAGAAAGGAAATCCGTGACCGAAACGGACCTCATCGCGGCCGACAACGCCGCCGCCAGCTCGGAGAGCCCGGCCAGAGAACCCCACGAATCCCGAGGCGGCGCACTGGGCACCATGGTGCTGCCCGAGTTGCGCGCCCTGGCCACCCAGGTCGGCGTGAAAGGGACATCCGGGATGCGCAAGCAAGAGCTGATCGCCGCGATCAGCGAAATCCGGGCGGGCGGGTCGCACAATGGCGGGCTCCGGGACGCCAAGTCGGCCGGCCAGCCGGCTGGTGTCGACCGGACCGACGCAGGCGGGGAGGAAC
>VERS01000723.1 GCA_018882545.1 Mycobacterium sp. | reverse complement strand
CTGCTGGCGTGGCTGGCCGCCACAACCGCCGATATCGTCTGCCTTCAGGAGACCCGGGCCGATGACGGCCAACTCGGTGAAGCCCTGGCCCCAGCGCTGGCCGAGGGTTGGCATTTGGCCTCCGCCGAGCCGCACCTGCGGGGGCGTAGCGGCGTTGCCGTCCTGAGCCGGGCGCCGTTCGACGACGTCCGGATCGGCCTGCCGGCAACGGAATTCGAACACCACGGCCGCTACCTGGAGGTCGACGTCGCCGGGCTGACCGTCGGCAGCCTCTATGTCCACTCCGGGGAGGCCGGCACCGAGCGCCAGCTGGAGAAGGAACGGTTCATGGTGGCGCTGGTCGGACGGATGGATGAGCTGGCCGCCGCGGCCCGTCACGCGGTGCTGTGCGGGGACTGGAACATCGCCCACACCGAACACGACATCAAGAACTGGAAGGGCAACCTGAAGAAGGCCGGCTTCCTGCCCGCCGAGCGGCAGTGGCTCACCGGCCTGCTGGACGCCGGCTGGGTGGACGTCGTCCGGCGCCTGCACCCGGACCGTCCCGGGCCCTACAGCTGGTGGTCCTGGCGCGGCAAGGCCTTCGACAACGACTCCGGCTGGCGCATCGACTACCACCTGGCCACCGAGGCTCTCGCTGCCACGGCCCGCTGCGCGCGGGTGGAGAAGCCGGCGGCCTATGCGCTGCGGTGGTCCGACCACGCACCGGTCACGGTGGAGTTCGGTCCGGCGCCCTAAGCGGCGGGGCAGCCCTCGCGGTTGGGCGCCTCCAGCGCCGTCGGCGCGTCCTGCAGTGCCTGGTTCAGCACCTCGAACACCCGGGGATCCCAGGTCAGTCCGGTCTTCCAGTCAAGTCCGGCCTGATCGGAGATGAAGATGCTGTGGGTGTCGTCGAAGACGTGGCAGCGCCGGTGCGGCAGCACCGGGTCGGCGATGCTGCGGGCCAGTGCGCTCTCCTCGGCCACCAGGCCGTCATTCGGCCACACCGCCGGGTTCGCCGGCCCGGGCGGGGTGAATCTGTTGCCGGCGATCAGCACCACCGGGATCCGGTCCAGCACGCCGGCCTGGAAATCGTTCCAACCGTTCTTGCCCATCAGATACTGCTTGTTGACCTCGCGACCCGAACCCGACATCAGTTCCAGCACGCGGGCTTTGAACTGCTTCATCCCGGACTCGCAGAACTTGTCGCCCTGGCACTCGGCCAGCGTGATCAGGTCGTTGGCGTAGTCGGACAGGTAGGAGCCCTGCCACGGGGTGCCGATGGTGGTCAGCGAGCGCACCTTCACCGGGGCATTGGTGGTGGCCAGCACCCGGATCGCAGCCCGCGAGTACAGACCGCCCATCGAATGCCCGACGAAGTCGACCTCGGTCACCCCTTTGTCGTCATGCAGCCAGTTGATGAACCGGGCCAGGTGCTCACCGGCGGTGTCGATGCTGCCGGTGGAATTGACGGTCATGTTCTCCGGCAGCGTCACCGGGCACACCCCGAACGCCCCGAACCCCTGCTGGTCAACGACCTGGCCGCGGCCGTTCATCGCCGGGGAGGGGTAGACGGTG
>VERS01000120.1 GCA_018882545.1 Mycobacterium sp. | reverse complement strand
GTCCACAGTTGCCCGGGCGGTCTCCACCGACAGGGTGCGGTTGACCACTTCGCCGGCGGGCATCGACCGGAAGAACCGGGCGGGCACCTTGAGCAGGTGGGCGACGACACCGGGGGAAAGAGTCGCGTCGGACGAGTCGCGGAGCCGGATGACGAACAGGTCGCGGACCAGGACCAGAATCGCCGCACCCACGCTGGCCACAGCGAACGCCGCCAGAATCCCTGCGGTCTGGTGCAGGTTCCCCCAGGGGATCGCGAATTCGAACAGCGCCGAGGTTGCCGCCGGCAGCAGCAGCGAGGTCAGTCCGGTGATCACCGCGAGCAGGATCAGCGACCAAATCGGCCAGCGCTGCCGACGGACCGACCAGCCGATCAGCGAGTACCACGGCTTTCCCTGCGGCACATCGCTGAACACCTCGACCGCCGGTGCTCCCGGCGGGTCGTTGCGGTCCAAGGGCCGGATGACGCGGGTTTGGGAGAGCACCGTTTTGGCGCCGAAACCGCCCGGTGCGACCACCACCGGGCGGCCGTCTTTACGGGCCACGACTGGTGACGACAGATCACGCCACCACTGACCTTTCAGGGACTTCGGCGCGACCATCAGACCCGAGGCGGCGGCCACTGCGTCGGCGGGCGGCAGGTTTCGCTCGATCAGCGGGTCGGGAACCCGCACCGGGTTGGTGTCGGCAGCGGTAGCGGCCAGCGAGAATGCGTCGACGAGGGGGTCGCTGAAGCGGGGCGCCCCCAGCATCGCGGCGGCGGGATGTTGCGCCGCCAAAATCTTGTCGACCGGTTCCTCGAGTGGGTCGATGGCCTCAGCCATTGATCAGCTCGGCGAACAGCCCTTCGCGGGCCAAGTCTTCGAACCGGCCGCGCTGGGCGATCCGGCCGTCGGCGATCACCAGGATCTCGTCGGCGTCCCGGATGGTGCTCAGCCGGTGGGCGACGACCAGGGTCGTGCACCCTCGGGCCCGCAGATTGCGTTCGACCTCGGCCTCGACGACGGGGTCCAGCGCCGAGGTCGCTTCGTCGAGGATCAGGATGCTGGGGTCATTGACCAGCGCCCGCGCGATGGCCAAACGCTGTTTCTCTCCGCCACTGAACCCGCCGTCCTGCCCCGAGATCGTGGCGTAGTAACCGCCGGGCCGCGCCAGGATCGTCTCCTTGATGCAGGCGTCGGAAGTCGCCCGATCCAGTGCATCGGCGTTGACGTCCGGATCCCACAGGGTGAGGTTGTCGCGGATGGTGCCGGCGAAGAGCACCGGGGTCTGCGGGACGTAGGACACCGCCGCCGCGCGCACTTCCCTGCGGATCCGCAGACGCGGTGTTCCGTCCAATTCGACGACCCCCGACCAGGGCCGCAACTGGCCCATCAGCAGGCGCGCGATGGTCGTTTTGCCGCTGCCGCTGCTGCCCACCAGAGCCACCCGCGTGCCCGCGGGGATGTCCAGGTCAAGACCGTCGATCAGCGGTTCCTGGTCGGGGTCGTAGCCGAAGGTGACGCCCCTCAGACCGATGCTGCCACCGATCCGCGCCAGGGGCGCTGGGTCCAGGGGGGCAATGGCCTCGGGGTCCAGCGGTGTGCGCAGTGTCTCGTCGGCTTGTGCGCCGGCGCTCACCACGGCCTGGTAGAGCGTCCCGATGAAGATGAACATCCCGAGCGACTCCAGCAGCATGGCCACGAAGGACTGAGCGGCGATCAAGGTGCCCAGGGTGAGGTCGCCCTGGATGACCTGCAAGGCTCCCACGCCCAGCACGACTCCGAGCCCCGTGGCTAGCGCGAAGGCGGGGATGAATACGAGCCACTGGTTCGCGACGCCGAGATTCGAGGCGAGGTTGGACGTATGGTGCCGGGTACGCACCCACCTGGCGAATGCGTGCTGCTCCCAGGCGGCGGCTTTCACCGACTCCGCCGAACTCACCAGGTCGGTCGTCACGGCATTGAGATCGGACAGTGCCTTGTCGGCCAGCATCTGGGTTCTCCTGCGCGCGTTGAGTACTCGTGTCGTCGCGAGGATCTCGACCAGGCACACCAGCATCGCCGCGGCAAAAATCAGGGGATCCAGAATTGCCAGCGCCAAGGCGAAGGCCGCCACGTTGATCAGGTTCACGGCGGCCAGGGGCAGCAGTGTCCCGCCCTGAAAAGCCAGGCGCTGCAGAGCACTCATCCGTGCGATCACCGAACCGGGGGAGTCAGCCTCCGCGGCATCGGTGCGCATCCGCAGAACGTGCCAGGCGAATCCGGCTTGATCCGCCGCGCTCAGACGGATGAAGGAGCGGCGCAGCACCGCATATTGCAGATAGACCAGGACGGTGCTCACCAGTGCCGCGCCCACCAGGCCGAGCATGATGGGGACCACCCAATTGCCATCCAGGGCAACCAGATAACGGTCGACGAACAACCGCATCAGCAGGGGCACGGCCAGTCCCGGTGCCACCCCCAGCAGACCGGCGATCACGGTGTACAGCACGGCTGGCCGGCCCTCCCGCAACACCCGGCCGACGGTGTTGGCGGGCCGGGCATCCGGGACGAAGCTGCGGGTGGGCTGCCCGTCCTCGGTCAGGCCGTAACAGGCCAAGGCGGTTCGGACGGCCTGTTGGGGGGTCAGCCCCTGCAGGCCGGCCAGTTCCCGCCGGACGGTGTCCGCGGCCACCGTGCGGTGGTGGGACGCCAGCGCTGACACCACCTCCTGAACGGCTTCCTCGGTCGCGGGGGACCGAACATTCGACGGAGCAGTCATCCGAGCACCAGGGAGGCGACGGTGTTGTCCTGGACTATTACGTTGACTTCGGCCAGGGTGCTCGACGCGATCGGGAAGGCCGGCCCCCTGGCGATGCTCCATCGGTAGCCACTCGGTGTGTCCGCGCTCTCCATTTCGACCGTCACCTCCTGCACGGGCCCCTTGGACAGCAGGAAGTCCGTCAATGCGTTGTTGTCACCCGTGACCGCCAGCAGACGCTCGCGGGTCACCGGGGCCGGGGCGACGACATCGACCCGTCCGAGGATCGACCCGTACTGGCCCCGCGGCGCGCTGGCCGGTGAGATCAGAGTCTCCATACCGGGATCCACTGACTCGGCCTGCTGCGCGGGCAGGAAGGCGCGCGTGATGCTACCCACTCCGCTCGGCAGCAGGATGAACAGCGGCTGGCCCGCGCTGGTCTGCCGGCCGGGGCGGGCGAAGACTTCGACCACCGTGCCACTCACCGGGGACTGCACCGTTACCGATGTGCCGGCACTGGCCACTCTTGCGAGGGTCTGGCCGGCGGTCACCTCGTCGCCGGGTTCAACCTCCGTGGTCTGAACCTCGCCGTCCACCGCGGTGCCGGCCTCGGCGTAGCCGGTCGCCGGCAGGATGATCCCGGTGCCGGAGACGGTTTGCGGCGCTCTGGCGTAGAGCGCCCACACCACCGCCGCCAGAACCAGCAGCGCCACCCCGAGCAGTGCCATCACCGTGCTGCGCAACAGAATGCCGCTGCGCTCGGCGATCTGCTCGGCCGGGTCGATCAGGGTCTCAGCCATGCAGGTCAGTCTAGGTTCGGTGGCCACGCTCGACGCGCGCGTCGGCCGGGATTCCGCGGAGTCGGGCTGCGGACCCGCCGGATCCTGACGGTGGGCTCGGCGGTGGACTCGGCGGTGGCGGTCACGGTGGTGTTGCGCTGTTCGACCTTGACGGGTTGGCCCGATTGCCGGGCGTTGACGACCACGCCCGGGGCCACGTAGACCGCGACGTGACGGGGTTCGGCACCGAAGAACACCAAGTCGCCCGGTCGTGGTTGTTCGGTTGGACCGACGATGGTCAGACTCGGCGAGGTGATCTGGGCACCGGTGTACTTGCCGATGTCCAGACCGGTGGCTTTGGCCACCGAATACTGCACGAGTCCGCTGCAGTCGAAACCGACGCGGTTGGCGTCCTGATAGGTGTTGGCGTCGTCGGCCGGGTCCGGTGAGCCGTCCTGCCGAACATCGCCGACGACTCCTGGACTGGGACCGTCGGAGTTGCCGCCCCCCCAGGCGAATGAGACACCCAGTTGCGTCGCGGCATGCGCCACGATCCGCAGACCGGGATCACCGACGGCATCGGGTTTGGGCAGGACGCCCCGGGGTCCGGGATCGGCGGGGAAGTTCCGCAGATAGGCCTGCCACGCCGCGTCGCGCTCCGGGCCGGCGGCCCCGGAGTAGCCGGGCGGACTGTCGACCAATAGCGGGTTGGCCCACGACTGCTTCCACGATTGGGGATCCAGACCCGGCTCCCAGCGCTCCCCATGATTGTCGACGTGGGTGACGTTCCGGCGCTGGCCGCGTGCCGCGGCGCGCGAGTCACCGCGCCGACTCACCGCACCGTCACCCACAGCCCGCCGGTGACGAAGGGGGCGGACAGACACAGCGGCATCTTGCGCTCGAACCAAGGGCGGTCGGCCCGCATCAGCATGTGGTTCCACAACACGATGCGCAGCCGCGAGGAATCCTGCAGCAGGGCGTGCCAGGCGTAGGCCTCGTTGAGGGCGGTGCCGCTGCGTAGCCAGGATGCGGGGTACTCGAAGGGGTGGAAGATGTCGTGCACGTGAAGGTGAGTGCCTGCCGGCAGGTGCGGCAGGACCTCGAACAACAGGTGCTGGACGTCAGAGCCCGCGCGCAGCACATGGCTGGAGTCGATGGCCACCAGGTCAGCACCGTCGAAGACGGTGACGTCGACATCCTGCACCGGGGTGGCGATGAGCGACACCGGCTCGGGAATCAGCGAGAGCACCCGTTCGGGGTCGGGTTCAATCATCGTCAGGTCAAGACCGGGCAGCCACTGGTCGGCCGCATCCACGGTGAGCCGTGAGGAGTACCCGCAGCCGACCTCGACGATGCGGGCCGGTCGCAGATGACGCAGCATCAGGGTGTAGAGCACCGCGTCGGCGCCGGCGAACCAGGTGTTGTCCAGCCGATCCTGGCGAGCCTGGAGCCACTCTGCGGTGCTCTCGTACAGGGGCAGCAGTTCATCGAGAAGTTCCCACTGCTGGGCCTGTCGCAGATCCACGCCCGGGATGTCCAGCGACCCCGGTCCCTCGGTCGGGGCTGCCCGCGCGAGGTCGCCCGCCGAGGGGATGGGCGAGTACGGATGTCCGGGCGGCACGTGCAGGAAGTGGCGGTCGCGGACGATCCGCCAGCCCAGTCGGACGCGGGTTCGCCAGTCCGCCATGGGGTCTGTCATCGCGGCGCCGGATCAATCGGCGGCACACGGCGTGCCGGTGGGCTGATCCGGTTGGGCAGCGAGTAGCGCAGGTCACCGATCAACCGTCGGACCGGATCTGCCAGCCAGCGCGGAGCCGCGTAGAGGATGCAGGCCAACGTCTCCTCCTGCAGTCGCACCAGGTGCGTGCGAGCCGCACTCACCTCCGGGGAGGATGTGGGGCAGTCCACCACGATCTCCAGTCCCTGTCGGTGCGCCTCGGCCTGTAGGCGATAGGTGTGGTAGCGCGAACTGACCGCGACGAACCGGTTGCCGCGACCGGTCAGGGCCGTGAGGCTGGCCCGGGTGTTGTGGCCGGTATTGATGCTCTCGATCCGATCGGCGGGCACTCCGCGGTCAGCCAGGTAGCGGGCCATGATCTGCGACTCGTCCAGATCCCCGTCGACACCACCGGTCATGATCAGCTGCCCGGTGCCGCCGCGAAGCCAGATGTCCCGGGCGTGTTCCAGGCGGGCCCGCATCTCCGAGGACGGACCGCCCGGGTAGACCTTGCCGCCCAGCACGACGACGGCGTCGGCCCGGCGGTACGGTCCCGGTCGAGCTCGGTCCGCGCGGACCACTTTGCCCAATGTGACCAGATATGTGACGGCGGCCAGCGCGGCCACCGCCACCGCGGGCACGGCGAATCGCCTCATCGCCGACGTCATGAACGGATAGTAGAGGTGTGGCGAACCCGCTCTTGGAAGACTTGGGCGGTGTCCGCTCCCCGGGTCAGCGGCGCGGCTGCGGCTGCTGCTGGGTGATGCAGTGGATACCGCCGCCGCGTTCGAAAAGCGGGCGGGCGTCCACGCTGACCACCCTCCGGCCCGGGTACTGCTCGGCCAGGATGGATTCGGCCGCCCGGTCGTTGGGGTCGCCGAAACCGCAGGCGATGACTCCACCGTTGACGACCAGGTGGTTGATGTAGCTGTAGTCGACGTAGCCCTCGGCGTCGGTCAAGGTGGCCGGCGCCGGCATCTCGACGATCTCCCAGGCCCGTCCCGCCGCGTCCGAACTCGCCTCCAGCACCGCGCGGATCTCGCGGCTGACCAGGTGGTCGGGGTGCGCGGAGTCGCGTTGGGTGTGTAGCAGCAGTCGACCCGGTGCGGTGATGGCGGCGACGATATCGACGTGACCGCGCGTCCCGAACCGTTCGGCGTCGCGGGTCAGACCGCGGGGCAGCCACACCGCGTGGGTGGCACCGATGGTGCGGGCCAACTCGACTTCGACGTCGCCACGGTTGAGTCCCGGGTTGCGGCCGGGGTCGAGTTGGACGGTCTCGGTGAGCAGCACGGTGCCCTCGCCGTCGACGTGGATACCGCCACCCTCGTTGACCAGACCGGAGTCGACGACCGGCACCCCGGCGGCCTCGGCAACCAGCCGGCCGATTTCGGCGTCGCGGTCCCACCGGGCCCAGTCCTGGGCCCCCCAGCCGTTGAAGAC
>VERS01000119.1 GCA_018882545.1 Mycobacterium sp. | reverse complement strand
GTGCACGGCGACACCAACGCCACCTTCCTGGCCGGGGATGTCGCCGAGGAGCACCGGCTGCTCGTCGAGCGCACCGAGGAGGCCACCATGCGGGCGATCAAGGCGGTCAAACCGGGCCGGGCGCTGTCGGTCGTCGGCAGGGTGATCGAATCCTATGCAAATCGGTTCGGCTACAACGTCGTCCGCGATTTCACCGGCCACGGTATCGGCACCACCTTCCACAACGGGTTGGTGGTTCTGCACTACGACCTGCCGAGCGTGGAGACCGTACTGGAACCCGGGATGACGTTCACCATCGAGCCGATGATCAACCTCGGGTCGCTGGACTACGAGATCTGGCCGGACGGTTGGACGGTGGCCACCAAGGATCGCAAGTGGACGGCCCAGTTCGAGCACACCATCGTGGTGACCGATGAGGGTGCCGAGATCCTGACCAGATCCTGACCCGGCCGTGAGTCCTCCCGCGAGCTGCCGCCGCGCGCCGGTTCTCCGCCGCGCGCCGGTTCTCCGCCGCGCGCCGGTTCTCCTCCCGCGAGCAGACACAAACGTCCCCGACACGCCGTGGTTCTGGGGACGTTTGTGTCTGCTCGGCAGGGGTCAGTGAGCAGATGAGCGGGGCGCTGCTCGTCGCCGGCACCACCTCCGACGCCGGTAAGTCGATGGTGGTCGCCGGGTTGTGCCGGCTGCTGGCGCGCAGCGGAATCCGGGTTGCGCCGTTCAAGGCGCAGAATATGAGCAACAACTCGGTGGTCGCCCTGGGCGCAGACGGGGCAGCCGGCGAAATCGGCCGCGCGCAGGCCATGCAGGCCCGCGCCGCCGGCCTTGCACCCAGCGTGCGGTTCAATCCGATCCTGCTCAAGCCCGGCAGCGACCGCACCTCCCAACTGGTGGTACGCGGGCGCGCGGTTGGCTCCGTCGGCGCATCGGACTACATCGCCCACCGCGACCGGCTGGCCGGGATCGTCGCCGAGGAACTCGCCGGCCTGCGGGCCGATTTCGATGTGGTGTTATGTGAAGGCGCCGGCTCACCCGCCGAAATCAACCTGCGGGCAACGGATTTGGCAAACATGGGGCTGGCCCGGTCGGCAGGTCTTCCTGTCATCGTGGTCGGTGATATCGACCGCGGCGGGGTGTTGGCGCATCTGTTCGGCACCGTGGCGGTGCTGGAACCGCAGGATCAGGCCCTCGTCGCCGGCTTCGTCGTCAACAAGTTCCGGGGCGACCCGGCGCTGCTGGCACCCGGGCTGGAGCAGCTCACGACACTGACGGGCCGCCGCACCTACGGTGTAGTGCCCTACAGCGACCGGTTGTGGATGGATGCCGAGGACTCGCTGTCGACGGTGCCCGGCAGTGTGGTGGGCAGGCCGTCCCCGCCCTGTGGCAGGCAGTGGCTCAAGGTTGCGGCGGTTCGGCTGCCGCGGATCTCCAACAGCACCGATGTCGAGGCGCTGGCCTGCGAACCCGGCGTCGCGGTGCGCTGGATCAGTGAGCCGGCCGAGGTTGCTGACGCCGATGTGGTGGTGCTGCCCGGGAGCAAGGCCACCGTCGCCGATCTGGGCTGGCTGATCGAGCGGGGATTGGCCGAGGCGCTGGCCGAACACGTCCGCCGCGGGCGGGTGTTGCTGGGCATCTGCGGCGGGCTTCAGATGCTGTGCCGACGCATCGACGACCACGTCGAGAGCGGCCGGGGGACGGTCAGTGGTCTGGGGTTGCTGGACGCCGACATCGTGTTCGCCGACGACAAGACGCTGCGCCGCTGGGCGGGGCCGTTGCACGGTTACGAAATCCACCACGGTCAAGTGGCGCGGTGCGCCGAGGATGTCTGGTTCGAGGTCGACGGCGCTGCGCACGGGTACGTCGGCGGCACGGTGTTCGGTACCCACTGGCACGGTCTGTTCGACAATGACGACTTCCGACGGGAGTGGCTGAGTCGGGCTGCCCGGGCGGCCGGCGTGGACGGGTTCGAGGTGGCCCCCGATGTCAGCGTCGGCGGGCGGCGCGACGCCCAACTGGACCTGATGGCCGACCTGATGGCCGCCCATCTGGACCTCGAGGCGATTTTCGCCCTGCTGGACGGACCGCCCTCCGTCGCGCCGGTGATCCGCAGTGCGCTGGGGTGGCTAGGGTGAGGGTTATGCAGGGTCGCACGGCGGGGGTGCTGGTCGTCGCGGCCGTGCTCACCGGTTGCGCCGCGACAGTGGCGGGGACCCCGACCTGGCCGGGAGCGATCCTGTCCCAGGCGGTGTTGACTGAGTCCGATTTCCCGGCCGGTGTGCAATACGGCCGGATCCTCGAACAGCCGGGCGATCAGGACGGAGCCAGCGAGCTTGGGTCGATGCTGTCCCGGCCGGCGGGCTGCGCCAACGCCCTGACCGCTGTCATCAAACAGACCGCCGAGGCTTCCGGCACGCTAGGTCCCGGCAGCGCGGTGAAGTATGCGGTCTCCTACGACGGTGCCCGCATTGTCGTGACCTTGCTGTCCTGGAACCTGGATCTGGATGCGCTCGAGGCCGCGGCCGATCGCTGCGCCAGCTTCGAAGCCTTCTTCGACCCCGCCTCCGAAGGCATCCCGATGACCACCGCCGCGTTGCCGGGCCTGCCCGACGACACGCTGGCCTACCAACAGACGATGACCCTCGGGAATTCGGCGAGCAGTGTCTACATGGCCTTCCAGAACGTGCGGGAGCGGGGGCTGTTCGCTATCGCCTACCCAACCCCGAATCCCACGATCGTGGCGAAAGCATCACTGCCACAAACATTCCTCGATGTTTTCAGCAGTCAGGTCATGAAGCTGCAAGCTTCCTGAGTTATCTCTGAGAGGAACTCCGGAACCGCCGCACCCGAGGTCTTCTGGCATAACGTATATAGATGCCGGGAACGATGATGACCGTCGATGGGTTCGGCGTGGCGGTTCGTGTCACCGGCCCCGAGCGCGGCCCCCACGTCGTGATTCTCGGCGCAGCCGCTCATCCACTCGCCGCCTACGACGCGCTCTGCAAGCGCCTGCACGTCGCGGCGACCCGCACCGTTGTGGTCGGTGCGGATCCACGAATCAACGCCAAGACGGTGATCGAGATCCTCGACACCCTCGACGTGCCGTCCGGGGTGCTGGTGGGGGACCGCCACGGTGCGGAGTTGGCCTGGGAGGTGGCCGCGGCGCGGCCGGACCGATTCACCGGTCTGGTGGTGATCGACCGCGGCCATCCCCGGGTGCCCGATCCGAACGGTGTGATCCGCGATCCGGACTGCGTGCCGGTGGAGATCAACACCACCGCCCTGGTGAACAGCCCGGCAACCCGGGCCGTGGCCAGGGCCAGCCAGCGATTCGTCTACAGCGACTTCCGGTTGGTCGAGTTCAGCAGCCGGCGCAATGTCGAGGAGGCCACCGCCCAGCTGGCCGCCGAGATCGTGCTGCGTTCCAGCACCTGGTGAATCCGGGCGGACGGCCGTCACTGCTGTCAGGCGATCTCCTTGAGCTGGTCGCCGACGACCTCCACCTGCCGGACGGGTCCGGTGAACCACTTCTTCACCGACACATGCCAATACAGCCACAGCAGGATCAGAACGCCGAAGACTACCAGCGGGGTGTAGTTGACGAATTTCCACTCGAAGCTGGGATCCCAGGGCATGCCGCCCAGCGAGGTGGGGAACATGGCGATGATCGCGGTGAAGATGATTTCGGCCAGCGCCAGCGGGGCGATCCAGCGGTAGTGGCCGCGCAGGCTCCACGAGCCGGCCTGGAAGGAGTCCCCGGCCCTCCACCGGTAGTAGATCGGCACCGCGAAACAGAGGTACAGCCCGACCACGCCGATGGACACCACCGCGAAGAAGGCCACCGGTACCGGGGCGCCGTTGATGTCGACTTCGACCAGCGCCGGCAATGCCAGCGCCGCGGCGATCACGGCCGTCACGATAACCGCATTGGCCGGCACCCGGTTGGCATTGACCGCCGACCACAACCGGTGACCGGGAACCGCGCGGTCGCGGCTGAACGCGAACAGCATCCGCGATGCGCTGGTCTGGCAGGCGGTGGTACAGAACAACTGGCCGGCCGTGGAGATGAACAAAACCGCCGCGGCCCAGTTCGACGTCAGCGCCTGGTTGAAGATGGCCGCCACCGCCCCACCGGCCTTGGACACCCCGTCGGCGTCGTGGACGGCGAACAGGAAGCTCAGCAGCAGGATCCAGCCGCCGATCGCGGAGTAGAAGATCGACCGCCAGATCCCTTTGGCGGCGGCGTCGGCCGCACTCTTGGTTTCCTCGGACAGGTGCGCCGAGGCGTCATACCCGGTGATCGTGTACTGGGTCAGGATCGCCGAGATCGGCAGGACGAACAGCAGCCACCCCCAGCCGGAGGTGGAGCCGGAGAACATACCGCTGTTGTTGATGGTTCGGGCAAACACCTCCCCGACACTTGCGTGTCGCTCGGGTACCAGCCACAGGATCGCGATCACCGCGGCGGCGCCGGCGACGTGCCACCACACCGAGATGTTGTTGATGACGGCCAGCAGGTGGCTGGAGAAGATGTTGATCACCGCGACCAGGGCCAGGATCGCCAGGAACATCACGAAAACCCGAGTGAGGCTGTAGCCGGCCAGCCAGCTCTCGCTGAGTGTGCCCAGGGTCAGATCCAAGAAGGTGGCGCTGCCGTAGGCGACCGAGGCCAGGATGGCGATCAATCCGATCAGGTTCAGCCATCCGGTGTAGTAGCCGGCCTTGGGGCCGCCGAGTTTAGCCGCCCACCAATAGATTCCGCCCGAGGTCGGGTAGGCCGAGACCAGTTCGGACATGCATAAACCCACCAGCAGGATGAACACGCTGAGGATGGGCCAACCCCAGGCGATGGCTGCCGGGCCGCCGTTGTTCCAACCCAGGCCGAAGGAGGTGAAGCAGCCTGCCAGGATGGAGATGATCGAAAACGAGATCGCGAAGTTGGAAAAGCCCGACCACGAGCGCTGCAACTCCTGGGCGTATCCCAGCTTGGCCAGGTGCAGTTCGTCATCGTCGAGTAGCTCATGACCCTCGGGCACGGCTCGCGTCTCCCTTCGGTTTTTGGTGGCAGTGCTGGCGACACTAGGCGCTCCGGCCTCCCGGTGCCCTACCTTTCTAAATGCGCGTCGCCTGCGACGTGTTAAACCTAGTGTTCCGCCCGATTCAAGGAGTGGCTGTGACCTCTGAGAGCAGCAGCCGGCGTCGCGGTCTGCTGACGCCCGGGGAGTTGGACCGTCTGATGGCCGCCGGGGAGGTGGACACCGTGATCGTCGCCTTCTCCGACATGCAGGGCCGGTTGACCGGAAAGCGGGTGTCGGCCCGGCTGTTCGCCGAGGAGATCGCCGCCCACGGCGCAGAGTGCTGCAACTACCTGCTGGCCGTGGACGTCGATATGAACACCGTCGGCGGATACCGGATGTCCGGTTGGGAGTCCGGTTACGGCGACATGATGATGCGACCCGACCCGGCCACGCTTCGGGTTCTGCCCTGGCTGCCGGGCACTGCGCTGGTGATGGCCGATCTGCAGTGGTCCGACGGCACCCCGGTGATCGCCGCGCCGCGCAACATACTGCGGGCCCAGACCGACCGGTTGGCCCAGCGGGGGCTGGCTGCCTTCGTCGGCACCGAACTGGAGTTCATTGTCTTCGAGCAGACCTATCGCGCCGCGTGGGCGGCGGGCTACCGCGATCTGACCAAGGCCAGCGACTACAACGTCGACTACGCGATTCACGCCTCGACCCGGATCGAACCGCTGCTGCGCGATATCCGCTTGGGGATGGACGGTGCGGGGATGTACTGCGAGGGCGTCAAGGGCGAATGCAATCCGGGCCAGCAGGAGATCGCATTCCGGTACGACACCGCCCAGGTGACCTGCGACAACCACACCATCTACAAGAACGGCGCCAAGGAGATCGCCGACCAGCACGGTCAGAGCCTGACCTTCATGGCGAAGTTCGACGAGCGGGAAGGCAATAGCTGCCACATCCATCTGTCGCTGCGCGACACCGGCGGCGCGGCGGTGTTCGCCGCAGAGGACGAACCGTTCGGGATGTCGGCGCTGTTCCGCAGTTTCTTGGCCGGACAGCTGGCAACGCTGCGAGAGCTCACCCTGCTCTACGCCCCTAACATCAACTCCTACAAGCGATTCGCCGACGGCAGCTTCGCACCGACGGCGGTCGCCTGGGGGATGGACAACCGGACCTGCGCGATGCGGATCGTCGGTCACGGCGATTCTCTCCGCGTCGAATGCCGGGCGCCGGGCGGAGATGTCAACCCCTATCTGGCGGTGGCAGCGCTGATCGCCGGGGGGTTGCACGGCATCGACAACGGTCTGGATCTGCCCGAGCCGGTCGCCGGCAACGCCTATGTCAGCGACGCCCCGCGACTGCCAGGCACTCTGGCCGAGGCCGCCGGGTTGTTCGGTGCTTCCGCGGTGGCCCGCGCGGCGTTCGGCGATGAGGTGGTCGAGCACTACCTCAACAATGCCCGGGTGGAACTGGCTGCCTTCAACGCGGCGGTCACCGACTGGGAGCGGGTGCGTGGGTTTGAGCGCTTCTGAATCCCCGTCGGGTTTCCCGTCCCGATCCCCGGCGAGCAGACGTGAACGTCCCCCGGACAGCGGCGTGTCGGAGTCTTTTCCGTCTGCTCGCCGGGGGGAGGGCCGGGGGG
>VERS01000118.1 GCA_018882545.1 Mycobacterium sp. | reverse complement strand
CCGGTACCCGGACCGGTCGCCGCTGCCCGCCGGTCCGCCGAGGCACTCGGTCAGACAGTCGTGCTGGTTGCGGTGGACGGCTCGATCTGCGCAGCGCTGGCGGTAGCCGATGCGGTGAAAGACACTGCGGCGCAGGCGGTTGCCGCGCTTCACCAACGCGGCCTGCGCACCGGGCCGCTCACCGGGGACAACGGCACCCCTGCCGCGGAGGTCGCCGCGCAAGCCGGTATCGAGGAGGTCATCGCCGAGGTGCTGCCGGAGGGCAAGGTCGAGGTGATCGAGCAACTGCGTGAGCGCGGCCGCGTGGTGGCGATGGTGGGTGACGGGATCAACGACGGACCGGCGCTGGTGTCGGCGGACCTGGGCCTGGCGATCGGCCGCGGCACCGACGTCGCCATCGCCGCCGCCGACGTCATCCTGGTGCGGGACGATCTGCGGTCGGTGCCTCAGGCCCTGGACCTGGCCCGGGCCACGATGCGCACCATCCGGGTGAATCTGGGGTGGGCGTTCGGCTACAACGTCGCAGCGATCCCGATCGCCGCAGCCGGTCTGCTGAACCCCCTGATCGCCGGCGCGGCGATGGCGTTCTCGTCCTTCTTCGTCGTCTCCAACAGCCTGCGGCTGCGCAACGCCGGCGCCGCCGGCCCGACGGAGTGAGATGTCGCAGACGTTTTCGGTCACCGGGCTGAGCTGCCAGAACTGCGTCAGCCATGTCACCGACGCGCTGAGCGGGCTGGCCGGCGTCGACTCCGTGCGGGTCGATCTGGTGTCCGATGGGGCCTCGACGGTCCATGTGCAGGCGTCCCGGCAACTCGCCGACGACGAGGTGCAGGCCGCGCTCGCCGAGGAGGGCGATTACACGCTGGTGCGCTGAGTTCAGCGTTTCCTGGCCAGTTCCCGCAACATGTTGTTGTAGGCCTCCATCTCGTCATCGCCGTAGCTGGACTCGGCGTGCCGGTCGGAGCGGACGGCGGCCCGCCGGTCCTGCCGGGCCCACTGGGTGACCAGCGCCACCACCACGATCACCAGCGGCACTTCGCTTGCGCCCCAGGCGATCGCACCGCCCAGATGCTGATCGTCGTTGATGTCGGCCACCCACGGCAGGGCGAGGCTGCGGTAGAAGTTCTCGCCGAGGTTGGCGGTCATCGTCATCAGCGCGATCCCGAAGAAGGCGTGGAAGGGCATGACGGCGAACAGCATGGCGAGCCG
This sequence comes from Mycobacterium sp., assembly GCA_018882545.1. GTDB lineage: Bacteria > Actinomycetota > Actinomycetes > Mycobacteriales > Mycobacteriaceae > Mycobacterium. Next base: position 5,459 of record VERS01000118.1, on the reverse strand, counting down.
CCCGATGAAGGGCAATCGGCGCGGGCCGGGGTCGACGCCGATGATGCCCCAGTAGAACAGGTACCCGGTGAGCAGGAAGTGCACCGCCAGCACTTCGTGGCCCCAGTGGTAACGGATCAGGGTGTCGAACAGGCCGGTGAAGTACACCGCGTAGAGCGACCCGACGAACAGCACGAAGGCCGTCACCGGCTGGGAGAGGAACTCGGTGATCGGGGAGTGCACCAAGCGGGTGATCCATTCCCGGGGGCCGGGCGGGTTGGCCGGGCCCGCGGCGGCCAGCACGCGCAGCGCCAGCGTGGCCGGCGCACCGAGGACCAGCAGCACCGGGGCGAACATGTTCAGCGTCATGTGCTCGGCCATGTGGACGCTGAACATCGCCGATCCGTAGGCCCGCACCCCCGAGGAGGTGGCCAGCAGGACCGCCGCGCAGCCGGCCAGCCAGGCCACGGTGCGGCCCACCGGCCAGCTGTCACCGCGCCGGCGCAGGCGGGCCACCCCCACCAGGTAGCCGGCGGCCAGCAGCACGGCGGCCGCGCCCAGGAAGGTGTCGAAACGCCAGAGTGTCGCCAACCGCCACGGCGTCGGGGCACCCGGCAGTTGGTAACCCAGCAGCACGTCCCACACGGTCGGCTGCTGGGCGAGCAACCGCGGCGCAGTCTGCACGGCCAGCACCGCCAGCACCGCCAGCGTCCCGATCCCGGCCAGGGCGCCGGCCACACCCGGTGTGAACTGCCCGCCGGTCCGGCTCCGCAGTGCGTAGGCGTCAACGGCGACGGTGGCCAGCAGCAGGGCCGCGGCCATCAGCGCCAGCCGGCCGTACCCCGACCCCAGTGCGGCCGGGCCGACCCGCACCGCGATGAGCAGCCCCCCGTAGGCCGCGGCGATGACCGCGGCGGCCAGCGTCACCCTCGCCACCCGCCGCTGCAGCGCCGGTTCCGGCGGCGCCACCGCCGCCACCAGTCGGACTCCGGCCCACACCGAGACCGCCACCGCGAACACGATCACCGCGCTGGTCGCGTAGTCGTGATCGGGTCCCTGACCGGCGTCCCCGGTGACCGGCGCGGCCACCACCCCCACGACGGCCAGGATCAGCAGCGGCACATGCCACTCCCACCGCAGCACCAGCCGTGCGCTCACCGTCAGCAGTGCCGCGCACACCGCCGTCGCGACCCACCCGCGGGCGCCCTCCGAGGCGTCCAGCGCGGTGGCGAACATCCCGCTGCCCAGCACCCGGGCCGCCGACACCCCCGAGTCCGCCGCCGCCTGCACCACCACCATGACCGTCGCGGCGATCATCCAGAGGGCCGCGAGCCGTTCGACGACCCGGTGGGCCCGGAAGGCACCGGCGTCGATGACGCCCCGCTCGTCGGGCCGGGCGGTGATCAGTACGAGCACCAGTCCACCCAGGCAGGCGGCGCCGGCGACCGCGGCGGTGAAACCACCGACTACGCGGGTCACCATCGTCGGCGTGCACGGGGTGAGCACTGCGAGGGTGTACAGGACGACCGCGCCGACGGCCAAGGCGAAGCCGGCCAGCAGCAGCCAGCCGGCGCGGGAACGGGGCGGCTCAGGTTTGGTGGGCGTAGTCGGCTCCAATCCGGACATCGCAGAGTGTAGAACCGTTCGTGGTGCCTGGCTCCGCCCGGAACTTTCCGGTCGGCGGCGCCGACCAGTCATACGTGCCGAGAGCCGTGCCGATTACGCCAGGAGCCCAACGGTGATCCAGGACGCGGGATTGCGGTGGCTGGTCACGCTGCTCTTCGTATTCAGTGCCGCGGTGTGCGTGCGTGGCAGCGTGGCCGGCCGGCACGCGCCGGTCACCCTGATCAGCCACTTGCTGCACGCCGTCATGGCGGTCGCGATGGCGGTGATGGCGGCGGGGGTGACGGGGCCGCGGGGGGCCGATCTGCCCACACGCGCCCCGATGATCTTCTTCGCCGCCGCGGCGCTGTGGTTCGCGGTCCTGATCGCCACCGGTGGTGCGCACCGCCTCGCCAACGGCTATCACACCATCATGATGACGGCGATGGCGTGGATGTATGCCGTCATGGGCGCGCTGCCGCTGCCGAGGGCGACGGCACAGTCGACTGTCGGGTCCGCGATGGAGATGACGTCGACTGCCGCCGGTCACGGTGGTCACGGTGGTCACGCTTCGCACTCCGCCGGCCATGCCGGCGCCGAGGCCACCTCCTGGGTGGGTGTCCTGAACCTGTTGTGTGCGTTGGGGTTCACCGCAGCAGCAACGTTCTGGTTCTACCGCTTCGTCACCAGCCGGCTGCAGGGCGAACCCGAATCGGCCGGCCGCACCCTGGGCATCCTGTGCCAGCTGGCGATGGCTGCCGGGATGGCGGTCATGTTCGCCGTGCTGGTGTGAGATCTCGGGCGGGGAAATCTCAGGCCGCCGAGTCGTCGGTCGGTCGCAGGTGGCTGCGCCGACGGCCGCGGGCCGCCTCGGGCGGCAGGACGATCTCGGTGTCGGGGACGGCGGCGGCCGGATCCGGCGAGGCGCCCCGGGCGCGCTCGTCGCGCCACACCAGCCAGGCCAGCGCCAGTCCGGCCAGCACCGGCAGGTGCGTCAGGGCGCGATCCAGGGTGACCCGCCCGGCTGCGGCGTCGACGGCGACGTAGCCGGCCAGCACCGCGGCGAAGACGGCCAGTATCCAGGTCAGACCGCCGGCGACGGCCGGCCGGACCGCGGCGGCCACCATCACCACGCCCAGCGCCGCCGACCAGGCCGTGGACTCGTTGAGGACGTGGCCCACCGCCGCGTGTCCCGCCCCCAGGTGGAATCCGAGACCCTGGGCGACCGCAAGCAGCAACTGCACGACGCCCACCGCGCCGAGGGCCACCCGCCGCCACGGCAGCAGGGCCGCGACGCGGCGGGGCGGGGGGGACGGTGTCGGCGGCCGGACCGCGGCGACCTGGGAGCGTCCGGCGAGTCGGCGCAGCAGTTGGGTCTGCTCCACCGCCGCGGCCTGCCAGTCACGGCAGGTCGGGCAGCCGGCCAGGTGCTCGTCGACGCGGGCCGCCGGGATGGGTTCGCGCTCGCCGTCGATGCGGGCCGACAGCGCCTCCCGAGCGGTCTGGCAGTCCATGCCCCAATAGTCGCGCACCGCGGCGGGTTGGTTCCAGACGCGCTACCCACGCACCCCCGGGTCCGGGGCCCTAGGCCGAGCAGGACTTCTGGACCCCGTCGAAGTAGGCCATGCTGCCGTTGGGGCAGCGGGTGGACTCCCAGACGACGCCGGTGAGGTTCGCTCCGCCCAGTCGCGCACGGTAGAGGTCGGCGTATTGCAGGTCCGCGTAGCTCAGATCGGCATTGCGTAGATCGGCCAAGACCATGGTCGAGCCGTCGAGGGCGGCCCGGACCAGGTTGGCTCCGGTGAGGACGACGCCGGTGAGATCCGCATCGGAGAGGGTCACCCTGCTCAGGATTGCGCCGGTGAGGTCCTTTCCGGCCAGGTTCAGTCCGCGCAGGTCCTGGCCGGTGAGGTTGGCGCCGGTCAGGGTGGCGGTGTCCAGATTGCGGACTCCGGTCAGGACCGCGCGGTCGAGGTTCGCACCGGTGAGATTGACCGACTGCAGGTTGACCCCGGTCAGGTTGGTGGTGGTGAGGTCTTTGCCGGTCAGGTCCAGGCCGGTCAGGTCCTGGCCGGTGAGGTTGGCGCCGGTCAGAGTGGCGCTCGCCAGACCGCGCACCCCGGTCAGGACCGCGCGCTCGACGTTGGCGCGGGTCAGATCGGCGTTGGTCAGCACCGCGGTGACCAGGTTGCTCGACCGCAGGTCCGCATCGGTCAGGACCGCGTCGGTCAGCACGGCGGTGGCCAGGTTGGATCCGGCCAGGTCCGCGCGGGTCAGGTTGGCGCCGGTGAAGTCCGCGCCGGCCAGGTCGAGCCCGCGCAGGTCCTGTCCGGTGAGATTCGCCTGGGCCAGGGTGGCGCTGGCCAGGCCGACGGCTCCGCTGAGCGCGGCGCCCTCGAGGTTGGCTTCGGTGAGGTCGGCGTCGGTGAGGATGGTGCCGAACAGGCCGGCGCCGCGCAGATCGGTGCCGGACAGATCGGCCCCGGTCAGATTGCGCCCGGAGATGTCCAGATCGCGCAGGTTCTGCCCGCTCAGGTTGGCCCCGACCAGGATCGCCGGGGCTCCGCCGTTGTAGCCCTTCGGCACGCTGAACAGCCGCGCCACGCCGATGGCCCCGGTGAGGTTGGCCCCGGTCATGTTGACGTCGCGCCACCACGACCCGATGAACCCGTCGGAGAGGTCCGGCATCGTGGCGCCGCTGAGGTTCGCATCGGTGAAGTTCACCGCCCGGGCCTGCAGGCGGGACAGGTCGGCTCCGCTGAGATCCAGACCGGAGAAGTCCGCCCCGTAGGCGTAGGTGGTGGAACTCGAGTCCCCACGGGTGGTGATCTTGCTGAGGTTGGCTCCGGTGAACGTGACGGCCGAGGTGAATTTGGTGTCGGCGAAGTTCGCCGACTCCAGATTCGCGTTGCTGAAATTGACGTTGCTCATGTAGACGCGGCTGAAATTCGCACCCCCCAGATCTGCGCCGCTGAAGTTGGCGCCGTCGATCTTGGCCTCGCACGGCCGGTAGCCGCTGCAGTAGTCGGGCGGGCCCGCGGTTGCCCGGGAGAAATCGACACCGCGCAGGTTGGAGCCGCTGAGGTCGGCGCCCTCGAAATTGGCCCCGCGCGGCAGTTTCGGCAGGGTCACCCCGCGCATGTCGGCCTTGGAGAAGTTGGTCCCGGCGATCTTGGCGTCGGTCAGGACGGAGCCGCGCAGGTCCGCGCCGGTGAAATCAGCCGCATAGGGCTGAGAGGAGGATGTCCACTCCCCGCCCAGGCTCGCCCCGGTGAAGTCGGCTCCGGTGAGGGTGGCTCCGCGGAATTTCGTGTACGCCAGACTGGCGTCGGTGAAGTTCACTCCCGAGAGATCCTTACCGGACAGGTCGACTCGGTAGAAGTCGGCTCCGGAGAGGTTCGCGCCGGTGTAGATCGCGTCGGCCACATTCTGGGCCTGATAGAAGTAGCCGATGTTGCTCAGGTTCGCCTCGCGCAGGTTCGCTCCCGCGAGATCGGCCCGGTAGATATCGGCCCGCGACACATCGGCGCCGGTCAGGTTCGCCCCGGTCAGGACGGTGTAGCCGAGTTCGGCGCGGGTCAGGGTGGCGCCGGTGAAGTCCACGCCGGACAGGTCAACCCTTTTCAGCGGTGTCCCGCCGAACTTCGCCCCGGCGAGATCCTTGCCCGCGCAGTTCTTGGTGGCGACGCACGGCGCGCTGCCGTCGGCGGCCAGATCGGCCCCGATCCCACCCCCGCCGCTTCCCGGCCCGCAACCTCCCGACGTGTCGGAGTCGCCGGCGGCGGCGGCGCAGCCAACGGGTGTGTCGAGCCCGAGCGTGCGCCGCACCAGATACAGCGCCCCGACGAGGAATTCGGTGAACTGGGTGCGCGGAAGAC
>VERS01000722.1 GCA_018882545.1 Mycobacterium sp. | reverse complement strand
GCTTCGGGATGATCACCGACCTGCCGGCCGAGCAGTTCCGCTCCGTGGTGGACGTCTGCCTGACCGGTGCGTTCCTGGTCATCAAACACGCCGGGCGCCATCTTCGGGAGGGTGGGTCCTTGGTCTCGCTGACCTCGCTGAACGCCCGCCAACCGGCGATCGGGATGAGTGCCTACTGCGCGGCCAAAGCCGGGCTGTCGATGCTGACCGGCGTTGCCGCCCTGGAACTGGGACCCAGCGGTATCCGGGTCAACGCCGTCGCTCCCGGGTTCGTGCACACCCCGCTGACCGAGGGCGCAGCCGCCATCCCCGGCGTGGTGGAGGAGTACGTCGAGAACACCGCGCTGGGCCGGACCGGCACGCCCGAGGACATCGCCGCCGCGGTGGCCTTCCTGTGTTCACCGCAGTCGGCGTGGATGACCGGGGAGATTCTGGACCTCAACGGCGGGGCGCACCTCAAACGCTATCCGAACATTCACCAGCATCTGACCAGGCTCATGGGAGAGTAGGCCGGTGAGAACCGATTTCACGCTCTCCCAGAAGCGTGCGCTGGCCATCGTGACCGGCATAGCACTGCTGTTCGGGGCCTACTTCCTGCGTCGCTACTTCATGCTGATCGTGATCGCCGCGATCGTGGCCTACCTGTTCGCACCGCTGTACAACCGGTTGCGGGACAGGTTCAACGGCGGACTGGCCACCGCGGCGACCGTGCTGGCCGCGCTGGCCACCGTCGTCATCCCCATTTCCGGGGTCATCTCGATTGCGACGGTGCAGATCTCCCGGATGCTGATCGCGGCGGCCGACTGGGCCCGCACCGCCGACCTCAACGCACTCGGCGACCGGGCCATCGGCACGGTCAACGGGGTGCTGGCCAAACTGCCGTTCCAAACCCCCCTGATCACCGTGGAGTCGCTGCGCGACAACCTCGGTTCGCTCGCCCAGACGGTTGGCGAGTGGCTGCTGCGCACCTTGACCGGGGTCGCCGGTGGCGCGATCGGCTTCATCACCTCTGCGATCATCTTCCTCTACGTGCTGATCTCGCTGCTGGTGAACAAGACCGAGGTCATCACGATGATCCGACGGCTCAACCCGCTCGGCGAAGAGGTCACCGACCTGTACCTGACCAAAATGGGCGCGATGGTCAAGGGAACCGTCAGGGGCCAGTTCATCATCGCGATCATCCAGGGCACCCTCGGAGCCATCTCGATCTACATCGCCGGCTTCCACGACGCGTTCTTCATCTTCGCGATCCTGCTGACCGCGCTGTCGGTGATCCCCCTGGGCAGCGGTATCGTCACGATCCCGTTCGGCATCGGGATGATGTTCTTCGGCAACATCGCCGGCGGGTTGTTCGTGGTGCTGTTCCACATCTTCGGCATCACCAACGTCGACAACTTCCTGCGGCCCATCCTGGTGCCGAAAGAGGCCCGCCTGGACTCCGCGCTGATGCTGCTGTCGGTGTTCTCCGGGATCGCGATGTTCGGGTTCTTCGGCATCATCGTCGGCCCGGTGCTGATGATCATCATCGTCACCACGATCTCGGTGTACCTGGCGGTCTATAAGGG
>VERS01000117.1 GCA_018882545.1 Mycobacterium sp. | reverse complement strand
ATGTACTGCTGGACCGGCCGTGCTTGGAAGAAGCCGGTGTGCCCGCCGGGGTACCAGCCGATGTTGGGTCGACCCCAGTGTTCCCACAACTGGACGACCTGTTGGCGGGGATGCACGATGCGGTCGGCCACCCCGGCGTAGATGAAACGGCCCGCCGGGGGCACCTTGGGCTGCATCGACAGTGGCGAGACCATCCGGCCGATCGGTTTGGCCAATTCGATGGTCTTGCGGCGCGGGTCGTCTTTGGGCAGGCCCGAGTGTCGGTCGAGTAGCTCAACCAGATTCGAGGGCGGGACGCCGAGGATGGCGCAGGTCAGATCGTCATCGAGGCTGGCGACCAGGGCGGCGATGTAGCCGCCCAGCGAGATGCTGTTCAAGCCGATGCGTGCCCCCGGGTGCTCGGCGCGGATCCAGGCGATCATCCGGCGGACGTCCCAGACGGCCTGGGCGGTGCCATGCACGTCATCCATGACATTTTCCCCGGGGAACACGGCCCCCCTGGGCAGCCCCTTGGCGCGGGGCCCGTGCATCGGCAACACCGGCAGCAGAATGTTGAGCCCGAAGTTCTGGTGCAGATGCCAGGCCCGGAAAAGCGTCAGGTCCAGCCCGGCCCGGCCCATTTCAGTGCCGTGCACGCACACCAGCCAGGGGCGGGGACCGCCGTCCTCCTCGGGGTGTCGCAACACCATCGCGTAGTCGCGATGATTTCCGGTGTAGCTCATCCAGCGCTTCGACCCCGGTTCGCCCGGGTGGGGCCGGTAGCCGCTGTCGAAGCTGATCCGTTCGTGGGACCGCCCCCGGCTGGTGAAGGAGCGGATCGACACCTTTGACGGTGTCGGCGGGGCGGAGAAGTAGGTGTGCGGTTCGTCCAGCCAGCCCCGGCTTCGGTAGAGGTCAACTGCCGCGCTGACTTCGCGGTTGATCTCCCGGTATGCGTCGGGATCGCTGAGCGGACGACGCCACAACAGGCCGACGAGCACCAGTTCATCCCGCAGTGCGTGGGTGGCCAAGGATAGGGTTGGCCGGGCCTTGGGCAGTGCGCTCTCAGCGTCGCCGAGGTAGGCGCTCCATGACCGCGCGTAGTAGCCGCCGGCTTTGACGAAGGACCCGGTCAGCGGTCCGACGAAATCGGTCAGCGGGTTGCGGCCGGACGGCGGCTTGGCCTGGCCAGCCTGGGATGTGTGCGGTGGGGCGGACACAGTTCCGACCGTAGCAAAAGAGCCCGGCCGGGGAGGGGACATTGGTCCCGAGAACGGCCGACGCTGCGATCATTCGCCGCCACAGCGACCCCTACCAGGGCAGTCCGCTCAACACACCCGTATTCTGGCAGAGACTGACGGTTGCCGGTCGCTGCCAGTTCGCCGCCCTTCCGCGCCAGTCCAGCTAACCGCCTGCGTCAGAATGCGGCGATGTCGAGCTCCATGACCTCGTTGTCCAACGACTCGATCACCTGGCGGGTGCCGCCGAGCAGTGGCAGGAAGTTCTTGGCGAAGAACGACGCAGTTGCGACCTTGCCCTCGTAGAAGGACCGGTCGGCGCCTGCGGCGCCCGCGTCGAGGGCGGCCATCGCCACCGCCGACTGGCGCAGCAGCAACCAACCCATGACCAGGTCACCGACGCTCATCAGGAAGCGAACTGAGCCCAGGCCGACCTTGTAGATGCTCTTCGGATCCTCCTGCGCGGCCATCAGGTAGCCGGTGAGCGCAGCCGCCATCCCTTGGACGTCCTCCAGCGCGGTCTTGAGCAATGCCCGTTCGGTCTTGAGCCGGCCGTTGCCGGACTCGTTCTTGATGAACTCCTCCATCTGACCGGCGACGTGTGCCAGCGCAACGCCCTTGTCCCGGATGATCTTCCGGAAGAAGAAGTCCTGGGCCTGGATGGCCGTCGTGCCCTCGTACAGGGAGTCGATCTTGGCATCGCGGATGTACTGCTCGATCGGGTAGTCCTGGAGGAAGCCCGAACCGCCCAGGGTCTGCAGACTTTCGGTCAGCTTGGCATAGGCCTGCTCGGAACCGCAGCCTTTCACGATCGGCAGCATCAGGTCGTTGACCTTCATCGCCAGTTCGGCGTCCACGCCGTTGACCATCTGAGCGACATCCGGATCCTGGTACGTCGCGGTGAACAGGTACAGCGCCCGCATGCCCTCGGCGTAGGCCTTCTGAGTCATCAGGCTGCGGCGCACGTCCGGGTGGTGGGTGATGCTCACCCGGGGGGCGGTCTTGTCCATCATCTGGGTCAGGTCCGCACCCTGGACACGGTCCTTGGCGTACTCCAGAGCGTTGAGGTACCCGGTGGACAGTGTGGCGATCGCCTTGGTGCCCACCATCATCCGAGCTTGCTCGATGACGTCGAACATCTGGGCAATGCCGTCATGAACCTCCCCGACCAGCCAGCCCTTGGCCGGAACGCCGTGCTGGCCGAACGTCAGCTCGCAGGTCGCTGACACCTTCAGGCCCATCTTGTGCTCGACGTTGGTGACGAAGGCGCCGTTGCGCTCACCGGGCTCGCCGGTCTCGGGGTCGAAGTGAAACTTCGGTACGAAGAACAGCGACAGTCCCTTGGTGCCCGGACCGGCGCCCTCGGGGCGGGCCAGCACCAGGTGCAGGATGTTCTCGAACATGTCGTCGGAGTCGGCCGAGGTGATGAACCGCTTCACGCCCTCGATGTGCCAGGATCCGTCGTCCTGTTTGACGGCTTTGGTGCGGCCGGCACCGACGTCGGAACCGGCGTCCGGTTCGGTCAGCACCATGGTGGCGCCCCAGCCGCGCTCGGCGGCGAGCACAGCCCACTTCTTCTGCTCCTCGGTGCCGAGGTGGTAGAAGATCTGGGCGAACCCGGCGCCGCCGGCGTACATCCACACCGCGGGGTTGGCGCCGAGCACATGCTCGTGCAGCGCCCACAGCAGAGCCTTGGGAGCGGGCATTCCACCGAGTTCCTCGACCAGTCCGACCTTGTCCCAGCCGCCTTCGATGAAGGCATGCACGGACTTTTTGAAGCTCTCCGGCAGCGTCACCGAGTGGGTGTCGGGGTGGAACACCGGCGGGTTGCGGTCGCCCTCGACGAATGACTCCGCGATCGGACCTTCTGCCAGGCGGGCCATCTCGCCGAGCATCTCGGTGGCCGTGTCGGCGTCCAGGTCGGTGAATTCACCCGTGCCGAGATTCCGGTCGATGCCGAACACCTCGAACAGGTTGAACACCTGATCACGGACATTGCTCTTGTAGTGGCTCACGATTCCTCCTCGTTGAGACGCCACTTCTCGGTTGGGTACTTGGTCTAAGTTACCCACCAGTAACATGCTCTAAGTTATACATTTCGTGACCTAATTGCAAGCGGCTGTGATCCACTGCATTGCTCCGGAGGGCGGCGGTCGGACCTACTGAGGGAAGCCGTGATTGTTCACCCGGTCGTAGGGCCACCGCGCTGAACGCCGCACCCAGGCGGCCCGGCCCAGGGCGGGCAGGTGTGCCAGCGCGTCGGCCGTTCCGCGCTGGCCAGGCACCGTCACTCTGGTTGAGCGGTCGGTCCATGACCTCCCGGCGGCTCTTCGGAATCGGGCAGCTGCGAGACCAGGTGCTCGGCCAGTTCGCCGATTGTCGGGTAGTCGAACACCGCTGTCGGGGTGATGTCGAACTTGCCGCCGAACTGTCCGAACAGCCGGTTGCGCAGTTCGACCGCCATCAGCGAATCGGTCCCGAGATCCAGGAATCTGCTTGTGGCGGCCGGAGGTTGTGCCAGGCGGAGGAACCCCTGGACTTCACGCTGCAGGAATTCGGCGATGAAGTCCACCCGTTGAGCCACCGGAATCTCCTGGAGCTTCCTGAGCAATTCGCTGTCCCCGGCGGTCGCGGTGTCGTCGGTCGGCAGCACCTGATCGAGCAGGGGTGGCCGGATTCCGCCCAGCATCTTGGCGGTGCGCTGCCAGTTGGCCTTCAGGACTGTCGCCTGACCCGTCCCGTGCCGGACGACCTCGCTCAATGCGGCCAAGGCGGCCGAGGGCTCCAGCGGCATCATGCCCTGGGCGCTGAGGTTGGCCAGCGCCGCCTGCGAACTGGCCATACCGCCGCGGCCCCACGGCCCGAAGTTGGCGGCGGTCGCGGGCAGTCCGCGCGATCTACGGTGGGCAACCAGGCCGTCCAGCAGCGCGTTGGCGGTGGCGTAGTTGGCCTGGGACGGGGAGCCAAGCACGGCTGAGGCCGACGAGAACAGGATGAAGAACTCCAGATCGTCGTGCAGAGTCAGCCGATGCAGGTGGTGGGCGCCGAACGCCTTGGGCTGCAGCGTCCTCCGGAAACGGTCCAGGCTCTGCTGTGGCAACAGGGCATCGTCGAGCACACCGGCCAGATGCGCGATCCCGCCCAGGGGTGGTAATTCCGAGCGGATCCGGCTCAGCAGCTCGGCCACCCCGGACTCGTCACCGACGTCGGCCGCGAACACGTGCACCCGGCAGTGGAAACGCTCGGTGATGGCGGCGATAGCGCGTTCGGCGTCGGCGTCCGGGGTGCTGCGACTGGTGAGCACGATGTCGCCGGCGCCGAGTTGGGCGAGATAGGCCGCTGTGTGCAGACCGAGCGCTCCGAGACCGCCGGTGATCAGATAGCTGCGATCCCCGCGGGGCTGAAGCGGTTTGGGCATCTGCACCACGATCTTGCCGATGTGCCGCGCCTGCTGCATCCGCCGGAACGCCGCCTTGGCCTCGGTCAGCGGGTAGACCTCGGCGGGCACCGGCGTCCACTCGCCCTTTGCCAATCCGTCGGACACCTCGGCCATCAGTCGCTGGATATGGTCTGGATCGCTCATCATCGTCACGTCCAGCGCGACAATCTCGTAGTCGATGTCGGGACGCGCCGCGGCCATCTGCTCGCGAGTCCAGATGTCGCGCTTGGCGATCTCGGCGAAACGACCGCCCTGGGCGGTGGCCCGCACCGTCGCCTCGATGAAGCCTTCGTTGGTCAGGCTGTTGAGCACGACGTCCACACCGGCGCCACCGGTGTCGGCGAGGATCTGATCGGCGAAATCGGTGCTGCGCGAGTCATAGACGTACTCGACCCCCATCGCGCGCAACGTCGCGCGCTTGTAGGCACTGGCGGTGGCGAAGACGGTCGCGCCGTGGCGTCGCGCCAACTGGATGGCGGCCAAACCCACGCCGCCACTGGCGGCGTGGATGAGCACCCGATCCCCCGGCCGCAGCTTCGCCCAGTCGAAGGCGAGGCGGGCGGTGAGCGCGGCGGCCGGGATGGTCGCCGCACCGACCGGATCGATGCCCTCCGGAACCGCGGCGAGCAACTGCATCGGCACGTTGAGCCGGCTGGCGAACGCGCCCTGCATGGACCCGAAGACACGCTGACCGATATGGAAGCCGGTGACCTCCGAGCCGAGTTCGGTAACGAGGCCGCACAAGTCGCCGCCGATCGGTCCGGGATCGCCGGGATAGAGGCCCAGCACATTGAGGATGTCGCGGAAGTTCAGGCCGGCGGCCTCCACCCGGATCTGGACCTCGTTCGCCGCCGGCCGGGCCACCTCGGCCTCACTCAGGCGCAGGTTGTCGATCGCGCCGCGTTCGGTCGGGGCCAGCACGTAGTCGTCGGTGCGCGGCATCGGTAAATGGCCGCTGCGGGCCCAGTGCAGCAGCCGCGACACCAGGAACTTCCCCTGCCGGACGGCGATTTCCGGTTCGACGACCGGTGCGCCGAGCGCGCCGGCGAGCCACTTCAGCGAGTCCTCGGAGCCGTCGGAGTCAACCAGGCGGCAGCGCAGTGTCGGCTGCTCGGCGATGATGGTGCGCCCGAGCCCCCACAGTGCCGCATTGACCGGGTTGACCGGCTCGCCGGGTTCGGTCGCCACCGCGTGATCGGTGATGATCCACAGCCCGCCGGCCAGGTTCAGTTTCTCCTGGGCCAGCGCGGTCTGTGCGGCGCCGAGCACCTCGCCGACCTGGGTTTCCAGTTGAGCCGCGAGTTCCGGGGTCGGGCCCTCGGCGTCGGGATGACCCGAACTGCGCCAGACGATCCCGGTGACCGGCTTGCCCCGTTGCGCGGCGGCGGCGAACGCCTGCTGCCAGACGTCGGGGTCGTCGGCCGGTTCGACCGCCGCCGCATCGGTGAGTTCGGCTGCCAGCGTGTCGAATCCGGCTCGGTCAAATCCGGCCAACAGCCAGGTGCCCTCTGCGGCTCTGGTGTCGGCATCCGGTGATGCCGGCGCCGCGGATTCCTGCCAGCCCAGGGTGTACAGCAGCCGGGTCGCATCCCCGCCCAGGCCCCGCAGCAGCGCCTCCCGGGGGGCCCGCTTGACGGTGAATTCGGTGATACCGCCCAATCGGTGGCCATCACGGTCCAGGAAGTCGATATCGAAAACCTGTGTCTCGCCGTCGACGCCGCCGGCGTGCCAGCGGGTCCGGCAGTAGAACCGCCGCGGCATCGGTTCGCGCACCTCGACCTGCCCGTAGCGCAGTGGCAGGAACAGATCCGACGCCCCGTGCTCAACGGCAAGCAGTGCCGGGAAGGCCGGGAAGGCCACCCCGGTGCACAGATCCAGCAAGACGGGGTGGATGGGCTCGCTGCCCAGGTGTTCGGCGAGTTCGTCGCCGACCGAGACGTCCCCGATCGCCTGGCCGGCCGTATCCCCGGCGCCGACCCACAGCGACTTCAGCGACGTCGACCAGGTCGGGCCCCAGGACAGTTC
>VERS01000116.1 GCA_018882545.1 Mycobacterium sp. | reverse complement strand
GGGCGGCCCTGAGCCGTCGGGACTAGAGGCCGTCACCATTGACTGAGAAGCCGGAGGCCCAGAAGCCGGGGGCCCAGAATCCGGAGGCCCAGAGGCCGGGGGTCGCACTGACCGATCTTTCCGGGCGCGTCGCGGTGGTGACCGGCGCGGCGGCCGGCCTGGGCCGGGCCGAGGCCATCGGGCTGGCGCGTTCCGGGGCCACCGTCGTGGTCAACGACATGCCGGCCGCGCTGGAGGTCTCCGACGTCCTCGACGAGATCGCCACCGCGGGCGCCACGGCGGTGGCGGTGTCCGGTGACATCAGCCAGCGGGCCACCGCCGATGAGATCGTCGGTTGCGCCGACGGACTGGGTGGTCTGGACATCGTGGTCAACAATGCCGGGATCACCCGGGACCGGATGCTGTTCAACATGACCGACGAGGATTTCGACGCGGTGATCGCCGTGCACCTGCGCGGCCATTTCCTGCTCACCCGCAATGCGGCGACGTACTGGCGGGCCAAGGCCAAGGACGCCGGCGGTCCGGTCTACGGACGATTGATCAACACCTCCTCGGAGGCCGGGTTGTCCGGCCCGGCGGGGCAGGCCAACTACGGGGCGGCCAAGGCCGGGATCACCGCGCTGACCCTGTCCGCCGCCAAGGCGCTGGGTCGCTACGGTGTGCGCGCCAACGCCGTCTGCCCGCGGGCCCGAACCGCCATGACCGCCGAGGTCTTCGGCGCGGCCCCGGCTCTCGCTGCGGGACAGGTCGACCCGCTGGCACCCGAGCATGTCGTGAGCCTGGTCCGGTTCCTGGCCGCACCGGCCGCCGATCAGGTCAACGGCCAGCTGTTCATCGTCTACGGCCCGACCGTCACGCTGGTGGCGGCGCCCACCGCCGAACACCGCTTCCACGCCGAGGGCCAGGCCTGGGATCCGGCCGATCTCAGCGCCTCGATGCGGGACTACTTCGCCGATCGTGACCCGGACCGCAACTTCGGTGTCATCGGCCTGATGGGCGACTGAAACTCGCCGGTATGGCAGCGACCAGCGGTACCTAGCGGCCGGTTCGTGTTCGAGCCAGCGCATCGAGGAAGGAATGCGCCCACTTGTCCACGTCGTGGGCGAGGACCTGGCGGCGCAACGCCCGCATGCGGCGCCGGCCTTCCTCGGGGGTCTGGTTCAGCGCTGCGTCGATGGTGTCCTTGACATCTTCCAGATCGTGCGGATTGGTCAGGTAGGCCTGACGCAACTCCGCTGCCGCGCCGGTGAATTCGCTGAGCACCAGCGCTCCGCCCAGATCGCTGCGGCAGGCGACGAACTCCTTGGCCACCAGATTCATGCCATCGCGCAGGGGAGTGACCAACATGACGTCGCTGGCCACGTAGAAGGAGATCAGTTCATCGCGCGGCACCGGACGGTGCAGGTAGTGCACGACGGGGTGACCGACTTCGCCGTACTCGCCGTTGATGTAGCCGACCTGCTGTTCCACCTCGTTGCGCAGAACCCGGTAGCTGTCCACCCGTTCGCGGCTGGGTGTGGCCAACTGCACCAGAACGGTGTCCTCGCCTTTGATCCGCCCCTCGGCGAGCAATTCGGCGAAGGCCTTGAGCCGGACGTCGATCCCCTTGGTGTAGTCCAGTCGGTCGACCCCCAGCAGCAGCTTGCGCGGGCTGCCCAACTCGGCGCGGATCTCCCTGGCGCGCCGTCGGATCGCGCGGTCACGGCCCCTGGCGTCCAGTGCCGCCGAGTCGATCGAGATCGGGAAGGCCCCTACCGTGACGGTCCGGTCGTCCAGCCAGACCTCGCCGAACCGGGACCGAACACCCACACTGGCCCTGGTCGTCTCGGCGCCGGCGAGGTGACGGGCCAGATACAGGAAGTTCTGCGCCCCGCCGGCCAGATGGAAGCCCACCAGATCCGCCCCGAGCAACCCGTCGATGATCTCGGCCCGCCAGGGCATCTGCATGAACAGTTCGACCGGCGGGAACGGGATGTGCAGGAAGAACCCGATGGTCACGTCGGGCCGCAGCTGCCGCAGCATCTTCGGCACCAATTGGAGTTGGTAGTCCTGAATCCACACCGTCGCATTCGGTGCCGCTGCGGCGGAAGTGGCTTCGGCGAAGCGGCGATTGACCTTTACATAGCGGTCCCACCAGTTGCGATCGTAGATCGGCTTGACGATGACGTCGTGGTAGAGCGGCCAGAGGGTGGCGTTGGAGAAGCCCTCGTAGTAGTCGGCGACGTCCTGGGCGCTCAGCCGCACCGGGTAGAGGTCGAGGCCGTCCTCGGTGATTGGTTCTTCGGGCCCGTCGACGATCCCGGGCCAGCCGATCCAGGCGCCACGTTGTTTGCGCAGCAGCGGTTCCAGTGCGGTGACCAGGCCGCCTGGACTGCGTTTCCACCCCAGCCCCCCGTCGGGCTGAACCTCCATGTCGATGGGCAGCCGATTGGCGACCACCACGAAATCGGAGTGCCCGGAAGCTCGCGGTGTTGTCGGGTCTCCGGTCTCTCCGCGGGACAACCCGCGGGACATCTAGGCCTCGGGCTTTGAGGGCCCGATTCCCAGCATCGACAGGAAAACCCGGCATTCGTCGGCGTCGGTCGCGTAGGCGGCGACCACCCGCCGGGCTTGCCGAGCTGTGCTGTCGGCAAGCGGTTCGACGTCTTCGATGTCGGCAGCGTTCGTCTTTGCAGGCATGAGTCAACCTTAGGCCAGGCCCGACCGAGGGCGCGGACAGTAGTCAGGGTGCGGCCGCGCCGCCTACGGGGTCGGCCCCATCGGGACCTGCGGCATCACCACTCCGCCGGTGTTGGCCGGATTGTTTTCCTGCAGACCCATGCACAGACCGGTGTTGTTGCCCTCGCAGGGAATCCCGTTGATCTCGGGGATCTGCCCGACGTTGCCGACGTCGGACTGGGTGATCGCTCCGGGGGCCAGGTCGGTGGCGCCGGGTTCGATCGGGCTGTCGGCCTGGGGGGCGACGGCGGTGACCGGCATGCAGGCGCCGGTTGTGGGGTCGACGACCTCGTTTGGCGGGCATTGAGCCAGGGCCGGGGCCGCCGGCCCGGCCGGGTTTGCCACAGCGGTGATCAGCGGCGCCGCCGCCACGGCAACGACGAAGCCGCCGGCGAGTACCAGCCGGTGGGCGAGGGTGGGTTGAGTGGCCATGGTTGTGCTTTCTGCTGGGAGGGGCTGCGGCCCGGCGAACGGGCCAAGCAGCAGTCAATCTGGTCTTTCGACGCTGCTTACCGGCTCGTTACAACCGGGGCGTCCCGTCCGATACTAGTACCGATCCGGGCGCGGCCACCTGGCAGGATCTACCGCATGGATCTCTCCTTCACCGACCGGACCTACCTGGTGACCGGCGGCGGCAGCGGAATCGGTCTCGGGGTGGCCGCCAGCCTGGCCCGGGCCGGAGCCCGGGTCGTCATCGTCGGCCGCAATTCCGCCCGGTTGGCCGCGGCGGCCGACCACATCGGCGCCGAAGGCAGGGTTCGGCCCCAGCCAGCCGACGTCACCGATGAGGAACAGATCGCCGCGGCGGTGGAGTCGGCCGCGGACTGGCACGGGCGGTTGCACGGAGTGGTGCACTGCGCCGGGGGATCGGAGACCATCGGCCCGATCACCCAGGTGGACTCCGCAGCCTGGCGGCGCACGGTGGACCTCAATGTCAACGGCACCATGTACGTCCTCAAGCACTCGGCCCGGCAGATGGTCCGGGCCGGCGGGGGCTCGTTCGTGGGTATCTCCTCGATCGCTGCCAGCAACGTGCACCGGTGGTTCGGCGCCTACGGGGTGACCAAGTCGGCCCTGGATCACCTGATGCTGCTGGCGGCCGACGAACTCGGCCCGTCCTGGGTGCGGGTCAACGGAATCCGGCCCGGACTGATCCGCACCGATCTGGTTCAGGTGATCCTGGACTCACCAGAGGTCAGTGAGGACTACCGCCGCTGCACCCCGCTGCCCCGGATCGGCGAGGTCAGCGACGTCGCGAACCTGGCGATGTTCCTGCTCTCCGACGCGGCGACCTGGATCACCGGGCAGATCGTCAATGTCGACGGCGGGCACGGACTGCGCCGCGGCCCCGACATGTCGGCGATGCTGGAGCCGGTTTTCGGGGCCGACGGTCTGCGCGGCGTGGTCTGAGGACAGCATGCGCCCGAAGCCGCAGACCCCAGGACCCGGCCAGGAATCGGTCTGGGACTACCCGCGACCACCCCGGCTCGAGCAGTTCGACGGACCGATCACCGTCGAACTCGGCGGTGAGCTGGTGGCCAGCACCGACAGCGGTTGGCGGGTGCTCGAAACCAGCCACCCACCCACCTACTACCTGCCGCGAACGGCCTTCCGCGACGGCGTCCTGCGTCCCGCCCCGGGGTCGTCGTGGTGTGAGTGGAAGGGCAAGGCCCGTTATTTCGATCTGGTCACCGTGGCCCGGGTCGCTCGGAAGGCGGCCTGGAACTACCCCGATCCCACGCCCGGGTTCGAAGCGATCGCCGATGCCGTCGCCGTCATGGCGGGCCAGGTGGATCGCTGCACCGTCAACGGCGAGACGGTCACCCCGCAGCCGGGCGGGTTCTACGGGGGCTGGATCACCAGTTGGGTGGTCGGCCCGTTCAAGGGCGGTCCGGGCTCGATGGGCTGGTAAACCCACCGCCGCGGCGACGGCGAAACATCGCTGAAACACTGCTGCCCCGATTTCGAAACACCGCGCCGACATTCTCTTCGACGAACAGTCGAAGGAGACGACCCGTTGGATATCGATTCCGCAGCCACCGCATGGCTTTTGGTCAGCACTGCGCTGGTGCTCCTGATGACGCCCGGACTGGCGATCTTCTACGGCGGCATGGTGCGCAGCACCGGCGTTCTGAACATGATCATGATGAGCTTCATCTCGATACCGCTGGTGACGGTGGCCTGGCTTCTGGTCGGATACAGCCTGGCCTTCTCCGACGGTTCGGCGGGCGGCTTCCTCGGCGGGCTCGCGCACGTAGGCATGCGGGGCATCGGACCGGACACCCTGCACGGGCAGGTCCCCGAACTGCTCTTCGCCACCTTCCAGTTGAGCTTCGCCATCATCACCGCCGCACTGGTCAGCGGCGCCATCGCCGACCGGGCCAAATTCGCGGCCTGGATGGTGTTCGTGCCGCTGTGGGCGATCGCGGTGTACTCCGTTGTCGCGCACTGGGTCTGGGCACCGGGAGGCTGGTTGTTCAAAATGGGAGTCCTGGACTACGCCGGCGGCTTGGTGGTCGAGATCGTATCGGGATCCTCAGCGCTGGCGCTGGCCCTGGTCCTGGGTCCCCGCATCGGTTTCAAAGTCGAGGCGATGCGCCCGCACAATCTGCCGTTCGTGCTGCTCGGCGTCGGCCTGCTGTGGTTCGGCTGGTTCGGGTTCAATGCGGGCTCGGCGCTGGCCGCCAACGGACTTGCCGCAGCGGTGTTCCTCAACACCCTCGTCGCAGGCTGCCTGGGCATGCTGGGCTGGCTGGCGGTCGAACAGGTTCGAGACGGTAGGCCGACGACGTTCGGCGCCGCCTCCGGTGTGGTGGCCGGCCTGGTGGCCATCACACCCTCCTGCGGCACGGTCAGCACTGTCGGCGCGGCAGTGGTGGGCGTCGCCGCCGGGGTGGTCTGTGCCTTCGCCGTCGGGCTGAAATTCAAGCTGAACTACGACGACTCGCTCGACGTCGTCGGTGTGCACTTCGTCGGTGGACTCGTCGGCGTGCTGCTGATCGGTCTGCTCGCCACGGAAGCGATGACCGGCGGCCCGCAGGGCCTCTTCTACGGCGGCGGTCTGGCGCAACTGGGCAAGCAGGCGCTGGCCGCGGTGGTGGTCGCCGGGTACGCCTTCACCGTCAGCTACGGACTGGCCAAACTGATCGACCGGGTCATGGGTTTCCGGGTCAGCGCCGAGGACGAGGCCAGTGGCGTGGACTTCAGCCAGCACGCCGAGACGGCCTACGCCGAGGGCGTCCTGGGAAACCAGCAGTCGCGGCGTCCGCTGTTCGGTGACCGGGAGGCCTTCCGGCCCGGCGCCGCCGAATAGCCCCGCCGCCGCGCCGGGGCCCTCGGTACGATTCCGCCCATGCCGCTGGCCAATGGCGAGGTGTTCGCCGGCTACCAGATCTTGCGCCCCCTCGGCTTCGGCGGGATGGGCGAGGTGTACCTGGTCCAACACCCCCGGCTGCCCCGGCAGGACGCCCTGAAGATCCTGCCCGCCGACATGTCGGCGGACGCCGAGTTCCGGGCCCGGTTCAACCGCGAGGCCGAACTGGTTGCCTCGCTGTACAACCCGCACATCGTGGGCATCCACGACCGCGGTGAGTTCAACGGCCAGTTGTGGATCTCGATGGACTACATCGACGGCCCGGACGCCGGGCGGCTGTTGCGTGAGCACTATCCCAACGGGATGCCGCCGCGGATCGTCACCGAGATCGTGACAGCCGTCGGCGATGCCCTCGACTACGCCCACGCCCGCGGCCTGCTGCATCGCGATGTCAAGCCCCCCAACATCCTGCTGACAAACCCTGAACGCGGACGCCGCCGAATCGTGCTGGCCGACTTCGGCATTGCCCGCGACGCCGCCGAGACCCATGGTCTGACCGAGACGAACATGACCGTTGGAACGGTGAACTACTCCTCACCCGAACAACTCACCGGCTCGCGCATCGACGGCCGTGCCGACCAGTATGGCCT
>VERS01000721.1 GCA_018882545.1 Mycobacterium sp. | reverse complement strand
GTGTTGGACAGCGCCGCGGAGGTGATGCGCGAGGCGCTGGGTCAGGGCGGCACCTCCTTCGACTCGCTCTACGTCAACGTCAACGGCCAGTCCGGCTACTTCGACCGCTTGCTGAACGTCTACGGCCGCACCGACCGGGCCTGCCGGCGCTGCGGGGCGGTGATCCGCCGGGAGAAGTTCATGAACCGCTCGTCGTTCTACTGCCCGGCCTGCCAACCCCGGCCACGGACGCGTCGAGAGTGACACCACGCAGGTGGTTACCCGCACTTTTCCAGCGCCACTGCAATCTCGAGGAAGGTAGGACCGCGATATGACCGAACTGTGGGTGGAGCGCACCGGGGTGCGCCGTTACACCGGCCGCAGCAGCCGGGGGGCCGAGGTGCTCATCGGCTCGGAGACCGACGAGGGTGTCTTCACCCCCGGTGAGCTGCTCAAGATCGCGCTGGCCGGCTGCAGTGGGCTCTCCAGCGACGCTCCGCTGAGCCGCCGCCTCGGCGAGGACTACCCGGCCGTCATCCGGGTCTCCGGGCCGGCCGACCGGGAGCAGGAGCGCTACCCGCTGCTGGCCGAGACCCTCGAGGTCGACCTGTCGGCGCTGTCGGAGCAGGACAGGGAGCGGCTGCTGGTGATCGTCACCCGCGCCATCGACCAGGTGTGCACCGTGGGGCGCACGCTGAAATCGGGCACCCAGATCACCTTCGAGGTGGTCTCGCCGTGACCGACCAGACGCGGCTGACCGCCTGGGTGCACGGCTACGTCCAGGGTGTCGGGTTTCGGTGGTGGACCCGGTCCCGGGCGCTGGAGTTGGGGCTGACCGGCTACGCCGCCAACCAGGCCGACGGGCGGGTGCTGGTGGTCGCACAGGGCGACCGGCAGGCCTGCGAACAGCTGCTGGAACTGCTGCGCGGCGGCCGGACCCCGGGGTCGGTGGACACCGTCGTCGCCGACTTCGCCGCGCCCGGCGAGCCGCTGTCGGGGTTCGGCGAGCGCTGAGGCCCGGCCCGCAGCCAGCCCGGTAGGCTCACCGGTCGTGCACCTGAAGAGTCTGACGCTGAAGGGCTTCAAATCCTTCGCCTCGCCGACGACTCTGCGCTTCGAGCCCGGCATCACCTGCGTGGTCGGGCCCAACGGGTCCGGCAAGTCCAACGTCGTCGACGCCCTGGCCTGGGTGATGGGCGAGCAGGGCGCCAAGACCCTGCGCGGCGGCAAGATGGAGGACGTCATCTTCGCCGGCACCTCCTCGCGCCCCCCGCTGGGCCGTGCCGAGGTGACCCTGACCATCGACAACTCCGACAACGCCCTGCCCATCGAGTACTCCGAGGTGTCCATCACCCGCCGGATGTTCCGCGACGGCGCCGGGGAGTACGAGATCAACGGCAGCAGCTGTCGGCTGCTGGACATCCAGGAGCTTCTTTCCGACTCCGGTATCGGCCGGGAAATGCATGTCATCGTCGGCCAGGGCCGGCTCTCGCAGATCCTGGAATCGCGGCCGGAGGACCGGCGGGCCTTCATCGAGGAGGCGGCCGGGGTGCTCAAGCACCGCAGGCGCAAGGAGAAGGCGCTGCGC
>VERS01000720.1 GCA_018882545.1 Mycobacterium sp. | reverse complement strand
CTCCTCCGGGTTCATCGTGCCGATCAGCACGAACCGCGACTCGTGGGAGTGGGACACCCCGTCGCGTTCGATGTGCACCCGGCCCATGGCGGCGGCGTCGAGCAGGATGTCGACCAGGTGGTCACCCAGCAGGTTGACCTCGTCGACGTAGAGCACGCCGCCGTGCGCGCGGGCCAGCAGTCCGGGCGAGAAAGCATGTTGGCCCTCCTGCAGCACCTTTCGCAGATCCAGCGAGCCCACCACCCGGTCTTCGGTGGCACCGATCGGAAGTTCCACCAGCGCGGCACCGGCGTCGACGCGGGTGAGCACCCCGGCCAGCGCCCGAACGGCCGTGGACTTGGCGGATCCCTTCTCGCCACGGATCAACACCCCACCGATCTCCGGCCGAACCGCACACAACAGCAGCGCCAGCCGCAGCCGGTCGTGGCCGACAATGGCGCTGAACGGATAGGGCGGGTTCACGCGCTGCCCGTTCGCAGCATCGGGACGTGCGGGATACCGTCCTCGACGAATTCCGCCCCGTCCGGAGTGAATCCGTGCCGGGCGTACATCCTGGCCAGGTAGGTCTGGGCGTCGAGCCGGCACGGCCGGGAACCGACCTCATCCAGAGCGGCCCGCATCAGCACCGTGGTGTGACCGCGGCCGCGCTCGTCGGACCTGGTGCAGACCCGGCCGATGCGGAAACCGTCGTCAGGCTCTGCCATCAGCCTCAGCGTCGAGACCACATCCCCGGCAGCGGATTGCAACCACAAGTGCCGGGTTCCCGGCAGCAGGTCGCGGCCGTCGAGCTCCGGGTAGGGGCAGGACTGCTCGACGACGAAGACGTCGACCCGCAGTCTGAGCAGCTCGTAGAGGGTCGCGGCATCCAGTTCCGGTCCCCGGCACCGGCGCAGCGCGACCGTCACACCACACCCGCGGGTTCGGCCTGGCCGGGGGCACGCCGCTCCAGGCCCAGGACTTTGGTGCCGTGGTCCCAGATCTCGGCGAACAGCTTTGGCTCCTCGGAGAGCCGGTAGCCCAGCGATGGCACCATCTGTTTGATTTTCGGCTTCCAGCGGCGGTACTCCTTGGGGAAGCAGCGCTGCATCACCTCCAGCATGGCCGACACCGCGGTGGAGGCGCCCGGTGAGGCGCCGGGCAGGCCGGCGATGGACCCGTCCGCCGCCGCCAGCACGGTGGTGCCGAACTCCAGGACGCCGACCTTCCTGCGGTCCCGGCGGATGATCTGCACCCGCTGGCCGGCGATGTCGAGTTCCCAGTCCTTGCTCCTGGCGGTGGGTGCGAATTTGCGCAGGGGGTCGACGCGGCCCTCGAAGGACTGCAGCAACTCACCGACGAGGTACTTCACCAGAGGTAACTCGGTCACGCCCACACCGATCATGGGCAGCAGATTGTCCGGTGTGACCGACAGCGGCAGGTCGGTGAAGCTGCCGGCCTTGAGAAACTTCGGGGACCACCCGGCGAACGGGCCGAACAGCAGCCAGTCCTTACCGTCGATGACGCGGGTATCCAGGTGCGGCATCGACATCGGCGGGGCGCCCAGCGGAGGCAGGCCGTACACCTTGGCGT
>VERS01000719.1 GCA_018882545.1 Mycobacterium sp. | reverse complement strand
AGTCCGACCCGCTCGGATTCGGCGCCCTGTCCAAGGACCGCCCGAAAGGCAGCACAACCGAGATCACCGCGCAGAAGGAAGCCACCTTCAACGAGAAAGAAAATCAGGCCATTTACATCGGGGACGTCAAGGTCAAGGGGCAGGGCAACGACCTCGTGCTGGACACGTCGTCGTTCTACAAGCCCAGCGAAGCCGGCACCTACCCGATCATGCTCGCCACCTACTCTCTGGTGTGCTCGAAGTATCCGGAGGCCGATGTGGCGACCGCCGTCAGGGCGTTCCTGGAGACCGCCCTGGGCAAAGGCCAGGAGGGGCTGACCGACAACGGCTACATCCCGGTCCCGGAGTCCTTCAAGGGCAAACTCGCCGCCGCCATCGCCGCCATTTCCTGACCGTGTCGGTCGGGTCGGAACGCACAACCGCGGATTCCACCCCGGATCGGCCCGCGGGTGATACTGAGACAGTGGTGTCCGAATTGAGGCCGAAGGCCGGCCTGCGGACCGGCGGCAACCGCTGGGGGGACCGGGTCTTCGGGTCGGTGGCCTTGGCGGCCGGCGCCACCGTCATCGCAGTCATCGCCTTGATGGCGCTGTTCCTGATCGTCCGGGCGGTGCCATCCCTGCAGGCCAACAAGGCCAACTTCCTCACCAGTTCGGAGTTCGCCACCACCGATGAGACCAATCTGCGGTTCGGCATCGCCGAACTGTTCCAGATCACGGTGCTCAGTTCGGTGTTCGCGCTGCTGCTCGCCGTACCGATCGCGATCGGGATCGCAGCCTTCCTGACCAACTACGCCCCGCGGAAGCTGGCGAAGGCCTTTGCGATCATGGTGGACCTGCTCGCGGCCGTCCCCTCCATCGTGTTCGGTCTGTGGGGAATCTTCGTGCTGGCCCCCAAGCTGGAGCCGGTGGCCAGATTCCTCAATGACAAGTTCGGCTGGTTCTTCCTGTTCGCCGACGGCAACGTCTCACTGGCGGGCGGCGGAACGGTGTTCACCGCCGGTGTGGTGCTCGCGGTCATGATCCTGCCCATCATCACCGCGGTGACCCGGGAGGTGTTCAGCCTCACCCCGCGCGGTCACGTGGAGGCCGCCCAGGCGCTCGGTGCGACCAGGTGGGAGGTCATCCGGATGACGGTCTTCCCGTACGGACGCAGCGGGATGATCGCCGGGTCGATGCTGGGACTGGGCCGGGCGCTGGGGGAGACCGTCGCGGTCCTGATCATCCTGCGGGCGGCCGCGAAGTCCGGAAACTGGTCGCTGTTCGACGGCGGCTACACATTCGCATCCAAGATCGCCTCGGCCGCAGCCGAATTCAGCTCGAAGCTACCCACCGGCGCCTATATCGCCGCCGGATTCGTCCTGTTCATTCTCACATTCATCGTCAACGCCCTGGCGCGTGCCGCGGCCGGCGGAAGGGTCAGCGGGGGATGACGACCACCGTGCTCGGCGATCAGACCAAGGCTCCCACCTTCCATCCCATCGCACCCGCCCGCAAGGTGAAGAACACCCTGGCGGCGCTGTTCTTCGGCGGCCCCATCCTGATCGCCACCATCCCCCTGGGCTGGTTGCTCTACA
>VERS01000718.1 GCA_018882545.1 Mycobacterium sp. | reverse complement strand
ATCCTGGCCGAGCCGGGGGTGTCCAGCAGTTCCAGGTAGCGGTCCCCCACCAGGTTCAGGTAGCGCACCGCGGCGGTGGTCCCGGCGGTGAGCACAATCCCCCGATCGGCACCGAAGCCGACGGTGACGGTGTTGTCCGGTTGCAGGGTGACGCTGCGGACCGAGCCGACCCGTACCCCCGCGACCCGGACCGAGTCACCCGATTTCAGGCTCGACACGTCCTCGAAGACGGCGGTGTAGCTGTTCTCCGCACCGCCTCGGTAACGCCCGA
Source organism: Mycobacterium sp. (assembly GCA_018882545.1). Taxonomy (GTDB): domain Bacteria; phylum Actinomycetota; class Actinomycetes; order Mycobacteriales; family Mycobacteriaceae; genus Mycobacterium. The sequence goes on along the minus strand of VERS01000718.1, from coordinate 1,307 downwards.
AGATCGCGAAAAGCACCCCGGTGACCAGCAGCATCACCGCCATGAAGATGCCGACCTTGACGCCGGTCGAGCGCAGCGGAATCATCCGGGCATCCCGATTTGGGCGGTGTTGCGCGGCGGGCCGTCCAGTGGTCCGAACAACGCCTGCTTGAGGGCATCGGAGTTGAGCAGGATGCCCTGGTTTCCGTACTGCGCCTGATTGGCCCCGATGTCGGTGACCACGTACGGGGGCCGCTGCTCGTAGCCGACGTTGGGCAGGTCGGTGCATTGGGGGCCACCCTTGGCCGCCACCTTGGGCAGGTTGGACGGGTACCGGTAGCGTTCGCGGCCCAGGAAGAAACCCTGCACCAAGGTGGCGCCCGGCATGGCCAGCCCGGGCCCGTTGGCCAGCGGCAGCAGGCCGGCAAGACCGCAGGTCAGGGCCGGGTTGTACTGGTTGGTCAGATCGGTCGTCGGCACCAGCAGGCGCAGCACGTCAGCCAGCGGCCGGCGGTTCTCGTCTAGCACCTGGGTTCCGATGTCGGCCAGTCCGATCGCGCTGAGCAGCAGGGCATCGAGGCTGTCGCGCTGCTCGACCACGGTGCCGCTGATCCGGGCGGTGTTGTCGAGGACGGCCAGCAGGTCCGGGGCGGCATCGGCCAGTGAGTTGAACACCGTCGGGGAGATCGCCAGCACCTGGTTGAGGTTGTCCAGGGCGGGATTGAGTTTGGCCAGCGCACTGTCGAGGTCGACCAGTGTCTGGCCGAACTTCTCACCGCGTCCGTTGAGCGCGGTGGAGATCGCACCGAGGGTTTGGTTGAGCTTGGCGGGCTCGACCTCGGCGAGCACCCCGACCAATTTCTCGAACACCGTGTTGAGTTCGACGGTCACCTTGTCGCCACCTTCGATGACCGCACCGGCGGCCAACGCCTCCGGGGACGGCTGAGCCGGTGGCACCAACTCGACGAACTTGGCGCCGAACACCGTCGAGGAGGTGATCTCCGCACCGACATTGGCCGGGATGGCCTCCAGCGAGTCCGGGTAGATGGCCAGCTGCAGCTTCGCCCCGCCGTCGGGCAGCGGTTCGATCGCGGACACCTTCCCCACCGGGGCGCCGTTGAGTTTGACCTTGGCGTCGGGGTTCATCACCAGCCCGGCGCGGTCGGCGACGACGGTGACCGGGACAGTCCGGGTGAACCTGCCCTGGAACAAGCCCACCGCCACCGCGACGACGAGCCCCAGAACCAGCACCGTGGCCAGCCCGGCCAGCGGCCGGGCGTATCGGGATTCGAACCTCGCGCTCATCGCATCACCCGGCGAGGTTGAAG
>VERS01000115.1 GCA_018882545.1 Mycobacterium sp. | reverse complement strand
TTCTTGAACGTGCCGACGAGTTCCCAGATCGCCTGCCGACTGCGCGGGTCAAGTCCGGTGGTCGGCTCGTCGAGGAAGACCACCGCCGGGCGGACCACCAGCCCGCAGGCGATGTCCACCCGCCTGCGCATACCGCCCGAGTAGGTGCCCACCCGGCGGCCGGCGGCGTGTTCGAGGTCGAACTCGGCGAGCAGTTCCCGGGCCCGGGCTTCGGCGTCGGCCTTCGACAGGCCGCGCAACCGGCCGAACATCACCAGGTTCTCCTGGCCGGTGAGCAGTTCGTCCAGTGCCACGTGCTGGCCGGTCAGCATGATCAGGCGACGCACCATCGCCGGGTCGGCGACGACGTCGTAACCGGCCACGGTGGCCCGCCCGCGGTCGGGTTTGGACAGCGTGGACAGGATCTCCACGGTGGTCGTCTTGCCCGCGCCGTTGGGGCCCAGCAGGGCGACGACCTCGCCGCAGTCCACGTGGAAGGAGACCTCCCGCAGTGCCTGCACCGAACCGAAGGATTTGCCGATCCGGTCGACTTCGACGCCCTTGCCGGGATCTCCGTTCATCTCGTTCATCTCGTCCGTTTCCGTTCAGGCCGTTGGTTGCTCGTCGCGGTCAGTTCCACGTCGTGGTCATTCGTCGTCGTCGAAAACCGACGCCGACAGTTCCACCAGGGTCAGTGCCTCGTCCTCGCCGGCGTCCTCGTCCCCGTCGCCGTCTCCGAGGAGTGCGTCCTGGAGGAGGTTCATCACCGCGTCCGGGAATTTCGCGGCGAGGGCCTCCGCCGTACCGGCCGGAACCCGCCGGACGTCGAACCAGAAGTCCGTGTGCAGCACGCCGCCGTACCGGTATGCCCGCAGTTCCAGCGGATGGCCCAGGCCCGGCGGCACCTGCCCGACCGTCAACTCGACATCGTCGTCGAACTGCACCGGCGCGTCACTGCGCGGCCATTCGGGAATCATGCCGAGGTAGGTCACCAGGACGTCCGCCGTCCCGGCCGTCCCCAGCAGCGCCGCGGTCGGGGCGTGCAGGTAACGCAGCAGTCCGTACCCGATGCCGGGGGCCGCCTTGACGTTCCGGCTCACCTCGGCGAGCAGCGCGTCGGCGCCGGAGTCGTTGCAGGGCAACGCGATCGGGTAGACGGTGGAGAACCACCCGACGGTCCGTCGGAGGTCGACCTCGGGGCGCAGGAACGACCGTCCGGGCCCGACCAGATCGACCACCGCGACACCCTCGCCGACGGTCTCGGCCAGACACCGCGCCAGGGCCGCCAGCAGGATCTCCTCCGTCGAGACCTGCAAAACCCGGCGGGCATTGTCCATCTGCGAGGTCTGCTCGGAGGTGAGCGCCACCGCGAGCCGGGTCAGGTCACCGAGGCTCGGCCCGGCGCCGGCCGCATCAGCGCCGGCCACTCGCAGCGTCGCGGCCCGCACGGTGTCGATCCAGTGTTCCCGCCGGTCCAGCACCACGGGGTGAGCGGCCAGCGCGGTGCACCGCTGGGACCATTCCCGCCAGGTCGTGGTGGCCGGTTCGAGCACGATGTCCTCACCGGCCAGTCGCTGGCCGAAGGCCGTCAGGAGATCGGTGACCAGCACCTCGCGCGACACCGGATCGTCGACCATGCCGTGCACCGCGAGCACCAGGAACCGGCCCCGGTCCTGCGCGTCGACCACATAGGTCGCGGTCAGTGGCGCTCCGGCCAGGTCCGCACCCCCCGCGGCGCCGGAGACAACGCCGGCGACGATGTCCCGCACCGCGTCCCGCTCCCGCGAGGTGTCCGGGCCGGCGTCGGCGGGCAGCGTCTGATCGGTCAGAACGACCTCATCGGCCGGGGCGATCTGTTGTTCCCAGACACCGGCGCGGTTGACCAATCGCATCCGCAGAGCGTCGTGGTGACCGACCACCGCGGCGAGCACGGCCTCGACGTCGACGCGGCTGACACCGGAATCCAGGCGCAGCACCATCGGTGCCCGCCACTGGCCCGGCTGGGCCAGCCCGCCGTCCAGGAATCGCAGAATATTGGGCGGCACCGGAAGATTGAGCTCCGTGGTGTCCTGACCGGCCAGACTGCCGGAGGTCAGGCGGGCGGCCAGCGTCTCGGCCAGTGCGGCCAGCGATTGGTGGTCGTAGAGGTCCTGCGGGGTCAGTTCGACACCCTCGTGGGAGGCCGTCATCGCCACGCCGATCGCCAGCAGCGAGTCCCCGCCGAGGGTGAAGAAGTTGTCCCCGGGTGCCACCGACGGCACGCCCAGGCACTGTGACCAGATCCGCTGCAGGGCGGCTTCCATCTGCGCGCGGGCGTCGGTCGCGCCGCCGGCCGGGGTGGGGCGGGCGGCCGCGGCCTGGTCCGTGCGCGGCCCGGGCAGGCGGGCGGCGGTGACGTCGGGGTCGATCCAGTGCCGCTGCCGCGCGAAGGCGTAGCCGGGCAGGGTGACCCGTCGCGGATGGCGGCCCTGCAGCGGCGTCCAGTCCACCTCGACCCCGGCCGACCACAGTTGGCCCAGCCCAAGAAGGAAGGCGTCCCGGTCGTTGCGGGTCTGGACGGGGTGGCGCATCAGCCGGATCGCCCGGTGGGAGTCCGACCAGCCCGGCATCCGGCCGGCCGAACCGGTCAGGCTTCCGCCCGGGCCGACTTCGACGACGACCCGGTGCGGATCCTCGAGCAGGGTCGCCAGCTCGTCGGCGAACCGGACCGTCGAGCGGATGTGCCTGGCCCAGCGGCCCGGGTCGGTGGCCTCCTCGTCGGTCATCCAGGTGCCGGTGACGTTGGACAGCATCGGGATCGACGGCGGGCGCAGCGACAGGGTCGACAGGTAGTCGGTGAACGGATCCAGCACGGCGTCCATCGACTGGGAGTGGAAACCGTGCGAGGTCCGCACCCGCCGGGCGATGATGCCCGCGCCGGCGAGGCGGTTGGTGAGGTCGCCGATCGCCTCCGCCGGGCCGGCAACCACGCAACTGCCGACCTCGTTGACCGCGGCCACGTCGACGTCGCCGGTCAGGTGGTCCCCGATATCCGCCGGGCTGGCCGCCACGGCCACCATGGCACCCGGCGGTGCGGCGTGCATGAGCCGGGCCCGGGTGGCGACGACCTTGATCGCGGTCGGCAGGTCGAACACCCCGGCCACGGTGGCGGCGACCAGTTCGCCGATGCTGTGGCCGGCCAGAGCCGCCGGGGTGACCGAGTAGGACATCACCAACTGCGCCAGGGCGTACTCCACCGCGAACAGCGCCGGCTGGGCCAGATCGGTGGACTCCAGCGCACCGGTGCCGCCGAACACCTCGGCCTTGAGGTCGACGCCCAGTTCGGCGGCAAAGCCGGCGGCGCACCGGTCGAAGGCCTCGCCGAACACCGGCTCGGAGTCGTAGAGGTCGCGGGCCATGCCGGGATGCTGGGAACCCTGCCCCGGGAACAGGAACGCCACCCGGTTCGCGCCGGCCTTGCCCGCCGGCGGGCAGTGACTGACCGCGACCTTGGCGCTGTCTGGGGCGCTGTCGGCTGCGGTGAGCACGGCGCACGCGTCGGCGCGGTCGGCCACCACGGCGGCCAGCCGGACCTCGTGCGCAGGCCGCCGTGTCAGGGTGAAGGCGACATCCGCCAGTGCCAGGTCCCCGTCGCGGTCGATCGCGGCGGCCAGCGACGTCCTGGCCTCCTGCAGGGACTCCGCGGTCCGGGCCGACAGCAGCAGCACCTGCGGCCCGTCCGCGGGCGGTTCTGCGACGGACGCCGGTTGCGGCGCCTCCTCGACGATGAGGTGGGCGTTGGTGCCCCCGACGCCGAACGAGCTCACCCCGGCGCGGCGCGGCCCGTCGCAATCCCACGGCTGCAGTGTGTTCGCGATGACGAACGGGGTGTGCTGCAGGTGCAGTTCCGGGTTGGGCTCGGTGTAGTGCAGCGTGCCCGGGATCGCCCGGTGCTGCAGGCACAGGATCGCCTTGACCAGACCGGCCACCCCCGAGGCCGCGTCGAGGTGTCCGATATTGGACTTGACCGAACCCAGGACGCACGGGCCCGGCCGCGGCTGCCCGGAGACCGCGAAGGCCTTGCGGAGTGCTTCGACCTCGATCGGGTCGCCCAGCGCCGTCCCGGTGCCGTGGGTCTCCACGAAGCCGATGGTCGAGGCGTCGACGTCAGCGACCGCGTGGGCCTCGGCGATCACCTCCGCCTGACCGGCCACGGCCGGCGCGGCGTAGGTCACCTTCACCGACCCGTCGTTGTTAACCGCCGAGCCGCGGATCACCGCGTGAATGCGATCGCCGTCCGCCAGCGCGGCGGCCAGCGGCTTGAGGATCAGTGCGGCCACCCCGCTGCCGAAGATGGTGCCGTCGGCGCGGGCGTCGAACGGCCGGCAGTGGCCCGACGGCGAGACCATCGCGCCGGGCTCGTAGGTGTAGCCCACCCGGTGCGGCACCCGGATCGCCGAGGCGCCGGCCAGGGCCATATCGCATTCACCGGTCTGCAGGCTCTGGCAGGCCAGGTGCACCGCAACCAGCGACGACGAACACGCGGTCTGCACCGAGATGCTGGGCCCGCGCAGGTTCAACTCATGCGACGCCCGCGTCGCCAGATAGTCCTTGTCGTTGAGCAGCACCAGGTTGAACATCTCGACCGTGATGCCCTCGCCGACCAGTGTCCTGGCGTCGCGGTGCGACATCAGGTTGTCCATCAGGTAGCCGCTGGCGGTGCTGCTGGCGAAGACGCCGACGAGGCCGTCGAAGTCGGCCGGGTCGTAGCCGGAATCCTCGAAGGCATGCCAGGCGGTCTGCAGGAACAGCCGCTGCTGCGGGTCCATCATCCGCGCGGTGTACGGCGTCATTCCGAAGAATTCGGCGTCGAATTCGTCGATCCCGTCGAGCACCGCCGCGCGGCGCACATAGGCCGGATTGGCCAGCGTGCCGGCGCTCACCCCGGCGGCGGCCAGCTCCTCCTCGGACAGGGTGCGCACCGACTCCTCGCCCCGGGCCAGGATGTCCCAGAACTCGGCCACCGAGTCCGCTCCGGGAAACCGCCCGGCCATGCCGATGACCGCGATCGCGTGCGGCGGCGCCTGCGTTGACGCCCGGCCGGCCGCGGCGCCGTCGATATTGGTGCTCAAGTCAGTCCCTATCTCCGTCTGCTCACCTGCGCGCCGGCCCGAATCAGCGCCCGCTGCCGGGCACGGGCGCCCAGGGCGGAACCCGCCGGGCCCTCCGGCTGATCCGCCGGCGGGTAGCCGAGCCGCTCACAGAGCGCATCGGTGAGGGCCGACACGGTCGGATACTCGTAGATCAACGCGGCCGGCAGCGAGGTGCCCAGCGTCTCACCAAGTCGCCGTTGCAGTTTCACGCTCATCAGCGAATCCATGCCCAGCTGGAAGAACCCCGCGTCCGGGTCGAGGGCCTTCCCCGGAGGCAGTCCGATGACCGCGGATGCCACCGCGGCGACGCGCTCAGCGAGCAGGTCGCGTCGATGCTCGGGGGCGCACTCCCGTAACTGTCGGGCGAAGTCGCTCTCCGTCGTCGACGCTCCGGCCCCGGCGTGCTGCGCTGCGATGTCGTCGACGATCCGCAGCGCGCCACGGGTCCGGTACGCCTCGGTCAGCAGCGGCCAGTCGGCGTCGACCACGGCGGTCTGCACCGGCGCGCCGGGATCGAGCAGCAATGCCAGGGTGCGGATCGCCACCTCGTCGGGCATCGGTTCGAGCCCGGCGTTGGACATCACCTCCCCGGCGTCGGTCTGCTGGTCGGACAGCGACTTCCACAGGCCCCAGTTGACCACCGTGGCCGGCAGGCCCAGGCTGCGCCGGGCGTGGGCGAAGGAGTCCAGGAAGGTGCTGGTGGCGGTGTAGTGGGCGAGCCAGCGTGAGCCGAGCAGACCCGATATCGACGAGAACAGCACGAAGTGGCGGACATCGGTGCGCAACGACAGCTCGTGCAGCGTTGCGAGGGCGTCCAGTTTCGGGCCGAACATGGTCGCGACGTCACCGTCGGTCATCTCCGCCAGGACCACCGGGCCGCCGGCGAAGGCCGCCAGATAGATGCCCTCCAGGGCGGGTAGGTCGTTGCCGAACCGGTCGAAAAGTCCCGCCATCGCCGCCGCGTCGGTCACGTCGGCGGCCACCTCGATCAGCGTGGTGCCGGTGGCCGCGAGCTCGGCCCGCAGCGCGGTCAGCCGGTCGCCGGGGTTGCGTGACACCGCGACGACGGTCCCGGCGCCCATGGCCGCCAGCTGACGGATCAGGTGCGGGCCGATATGCCCGGTCGCGCCGACGACGAGATGACTTCCGGCGCCGCTGAATTCGGTTTTCGACTCCGCTGGGGCGGCCTGCCGCAGCCGGGGTACGTATCGCTGCCCGCCGCGATAGGCCACCTGATCCTCGCCGTCGCCGGCGTTCGCCTCCCGGCGCAGGCACCGGGCGGCGAGCACCGCCGGCATCGACTCGTCGACGTCGACCACACCGCCCCAGATCTCCGGATGTTCCAGTGCCAGCGAGCGGCCCAGACCCCAGAGCACGGCCTGCACCGGGTTGGCCCGGTCGCCCTCGAGCACGCTCTGGGCGTTGCGGGTCAGGAAGAACAGTCGGGGCGGGGTCTGCCCGGGCCCGGCCAGCAGGTCGGTGGCGATCCGCCCGGCGTCGTTGAACAGCCGGTAGGCCGCGGCGGCGTCGAACGGTGAACCATCGGCGGCGGGCGCGAAGAGCACCCGCCCGGCGCCGTCGGCGGCGCCGTCGAGTTCGGCGGCCAGCCGGTCATCCCCGAC
>VERS01000114.1 GCA_018882545.1 Mycobacterium sp. | reverse complement strand
GCACACCGCCGTGCACCTGGCCGACCTCGACGCCGTCCGGGCGGCCGTCACGGAGCGCACCCGGATGATCTGGGTGGAGACCCCCACCAATCCGCTGCTCTCGATCGCCGACATCGCCGCGATCGCCGAGATCGGTCACGATGCGGGCCTGATCGTATTGGTGGACAACACATTCGCCTCGCCGGCACTGCAGCAGCCGCTGGCGCTGGGTGCCGATGTGGTGCTGCACTCGACGACGAAGTACATCGGCGGGCACTCCGACGTGGTGGGTGGTGCGTTGGTGACCGACAGTGCAGAACTCGACGCCGCCTTCGGATTTCTGCAGAACGGTGCCGGTGCAGTGCCGGGGCCGTTCGACGCGTACCTGACGATGCGTGGCCTCAAGACGCTGGAATTGCGGATGCATCGGCACAGCGACAACGCCGCCCTGGTGGCGGCTTTCCTGCTCGGCCACCCCGCGATCAGTAGGGTGCTCTACCCCGGACTGCCTGATCATCCCGGCCACGCGGTCGCGGCCCGTCAGATGGCCGGATTCGGCGGCATGGTGTCGGTGCGGATGAGAGGCGGCGCGCAGGCCGCGCGGGAATTCTGTTCGCGGACCGAGATTTTCATCCTCGCCGAATCCCTCGGTGGGGTTGAGTCGCTGATTGAACAGCCCGATGCGATGACGCACGCCTCGACCGCTGGTTCGCAACTCGAGGTGCCTGATGACCTGGTGCGGCTGTCGGTCGGCATCGAGGATCCGGCGGACCTGCTCGCCGATCTGCGCCAAGCCCTGGGGTAGTCGGCTGACTAGGGGCTACGCTGGCCGGATGCCGACGCCGCCCTTTCCCGGCGAGCCGCGAGACGGCATTTACCACCGGGTCGATGAGCCGCTGTCGGACAAGTCCGGTGTGGTGGCCGGCCTCCTCCAGTTGTTCTTCGGCTCATTCGGAGCGGGCCGGTTCTACCTGGGTTTAACCACCATTGCGATCCTGCAGTTGAGCGTGGGTGCCTTCGGTGTACTGACCACGATCATCGGATTCACCGGGCTGCCGTTCCTGGTCGGCGCGGCGGTCTGGGGTGCGCTCGACGCGATCCTCATATTCACCGGGTCGGTCAAAGACCGCGACGGTCGCACGCTGCGGACCTGAGCTGGTCACCCGAGAGCGGGCAGAACCGCAGCGGCCGTCAGTTCGAGATTGACCTCAGCGGTGTCGGAATTGTTCACCCAGTCACCGTTGGCGATCTCATTTGCGCGAGCAGCGACGGCGCGTACCCCTTCGTCGTTGAGATCGAATACGGCGCCCATCCCGCCGACCGCGTGCAGCAGGCTGATCACCGCGGCTACGACCGGTGCCGGCCGCCGATCTTCGAACAGCGCGCCGAGGACCTCGGCGCGGGTGACCGCGACCCGGGCCCGGTTCTTGATCGGCCAGCGGTAGTGGTTGCGGCGCAGCCGGTGTTGGGTCAACGCAATCTGGTGGATCTGGCCGGTTCGCAGCAGCTGGTCGAGGACGTCATCCTCGGCGCGCTTACGCAGCGCGGCGACCGCCGACTCGGCGGTCAGCGGCTGTTGTTGCAGTAGCGCCAACGCCGGACGCACCGTGGGATCGGTCGGGACGGCCCCGGCCAGCGCGATCAACCTGCCGGTCGGAACCAGATCCTCGGGCTGGGTCGGGCGCACCCGGCAGTCCTGGGCCAGATCCAGGATCAGAGCGCCGGCCAGGACCCGGCCGAGCCGGTCTCCGGCGAGCCTGGGCTGGGCTTGGGGATTGTCGAGCAGCAGCAGCAGCAGATCCTCGGCGATGGGCGCCATGAGCGCAGACTGTAGTGCCCTCGCGCCGGGCTATGCGTGATACGGCTCAGCGCTGACCTGGGTCACCTTCACCGTGCTGCCGCTGGGGACGGTATAGCTTCGGGTCTCACCGACCTTGGCGTTGAGCAGCGCGGAGCCCAGCGGCGAGTTCGGTGAGTAGACCTCCAGCTTGCCGTCGCTGATGATTTCCTGGCGGGTGGCGATCAGGAATGTCTCGGAATCGGACTCGTCGCCGTCGTAGAAGACTTTCACCACCGAACCGGGCAGTGCCACGCCGGACTGCTTGGGCGCCTCGCCGACCTTGGCGGTGTTCAGCAACTCCTGCAACTGGCGGATGCGGGCCTCCTCCTGACCCTGTTGCTCGCGGGCGGCGTGGTAGCCACCGTTCTCCCGGAGGTCGCCCTCTTCGCGCCGGTCGTTGATCTCGGCGGCGATGATCGGACGGTTCGCGATCAGCTGTTCCAGTTCAGCCTTGAGCCGGTCGAAGGACTCCTGCGTGAGCCAGACCACCTGGTTGTCGGTCATCTCGTCGCGCTCCTCGGTCGTGTCTACCGCGCTTCCGCGGTTGCGGTCTGGTCGGGGCCGGGGTCGCGGATGGTTCCGCGTGACTACTCCCCCGTGTTGCGAGCCAACCCGCCTATGTAGCAATACACGGCTCCCATGAGGAACCGTGCACTTCAAAGAGTGTAGCACCGGCGGGGCTGGACCGGTGCGGCCCGCCGGCCGGTCACGGTGCGGTGAGCGGCCCAGTGAGATACCGCGGGACAGATGTGCCGCAGCCGTAGATGTCCCCGACATAGGGCGGCTTGTACGACTTGACCGTCGTGGTGACCTGCACCGTACGTTCACCGGACGGCCCCACCAGGATTTCCCGCCGGCCGGTCTCGCTGCCGTCGCGGGAGCGGGCCCGCACGATGCACACCACGGGGACGGCGGGATCCTTTCGCGTCACGCTGATCGTGACGGACACGGTCTGATCGTCGAGTACCTCGTAGGCCGCCATCTCCCCTTCGACGGCGACCCCTTCGAAACGTTGGTAGGCGCCGATCGCAATGCCCACTCCCAACAGCATCGTCAGTGCTCCCAGCGCGATGACGATGCGGCGTCGTGTCGCGGCGGGCAGCTGCCCGCGCCCGTAGCGCGATGCCGGAGGGGCCGGCCCGGCCGGCGTCTGGGTCATGGGAGCAGTGTGCCCCCGTCGGCAGCCTCTGTTGCGGGTACCCCCACCTCGGATGGAACTATGGACTCGTGACCGAACGGCGGCTGATGGCGATTCACGCCCACCCGGACGACGAGTCCAGCAAGGGCGCGGCCACCCTGGCGCGGTACGTCGACGAAGGCGACCGCGTGCTGGTCGTCACCCTGACCGGCGGCGAGCGCGGGGACATCCTCAACCCCGCCCTTGACCTGCCCGATGTGCGTGGCCGGATCGCCGACGTTCGTCGCGACGAAATGGCCAGGGCCGCCGAGATTCTCGGTGTTGAACACCACTGGCTCGGTTTCGTCGACTCCGGTCTGCCCGAGGGGGATCCGCCGCCCCCGTTGCCGGAGGGTTGCTTCGCCCTCGCGCCACTGGAGGAACCGGTGGCCCGGATGGTCCGGCTGATCCGGGAGTTCCGGCCGCATGTCATGACCACCTATGACGAGAACGGTGGCTATCCGCACCCGGATCACATTCGTTGCCACCAGGTCTCGGTGGCGGCTTTCGAAGCCGCCGCCGACCCGCGTTCACATCCGGAGGCCGGGCCTGCGTGGGCGGTCAGCAAGCTGTATTACATCCACGGGTTCCTGCGGCAGCGCATGCAGTTGCTGCAGGACGAATTCGCCAGGAATGGCCAGGAAGGCCCGTTCGCCCGGTGGCTGGAGAACTGGGATCCCGACCAGGATGCGTTCGCCAATCGGGTGACCACCCGGGTGCACTGCGCCGCCTATTTCGCTCAGCGCGACGAGGCTCTCAAAGCGCACGCCACCCAGGTCGATCCCGATGGGTTCTTCTTCGCCACCCCGTTAGAGTGGCAACAACGGCTCTGGCCCACCGAGGAGTTCGAGTTGGCCCGCTCGCGGGTGCCCGCCGTGCTGCCCGAAGACGACCTGTTCACCGGAATCGAGCTATACGAGTGAGTGACCCGCTGATCACCCTGCTGGCGGAGGCCCCGCCCAACACCGGACCGGATTTCGGCAAGGCCAGCCCCGTCGGCTTGCTCGTCGTCGTGTTGCTGCTGTTGGGCGTCTTCGGGTTGGTCTGGTCGATGAACAAGCACCTCAAGCGGGTCCCGGCGAGCTTCGACCCCGCTCCCGTCGGCCCCGGGGACCCCGACGGGGACGCCCGGCCCGGCGCGGCGGACCGCGGCCGGGAGGCGGCAGGCGATGCCGCCGGGGGTGTGGCAGGGAATTTGGCAGGGGACATGGCAGGGGACGTGCCGGGGAAGCCTCCGCGTGACTCCGGCGGGTAACGAACTGGCCGGGGCCACCAGTCCTTACCTGCGCCAGCACGCCGACAATCCGGTGCACTGGAAGCAATGGGGGACCGAGGCGCTCGCCGAGGCCGCCACCCGCGACGCACCGATTCTGCTGTCGGTGGGCTACGCCGCCTGCCACTGGTGCCATGTGATGGCCCATGAGTCTTTCGAGGACGACACCGTCGCCGCGGCCATGAACCAGTTCGTCTGCATCAAGGTGGACCGTGAAGAGCGCCCAGACATCGACGCGGTCTACATGAACGCAACCGTCGCCCTGACCGGACACGGCGGCTGGCCGATGACCTGTTTTCTGACCCCCGACGGGCGGCCCTTCTTCTGCGGCACCTATTTCCCCAAGCCGCAGTTCCTGCAACTGTTGGCCGCCGTGAGCCAGACCTGGCGGGAGCAACGCGACGAGGTGGAGCAGGCCAGCGACCGGATAGCCGGAGAGCTTCGCCGGATGGCCGTCGGATTGCCCGACGGAGGTCCGCAGCTGACCGCCGAACTGTGCGACCATGCCGTCGCCGCAGTACTGCGCGACGAGGACACCGCGCGCGGCGGATTCGGCGGCGCGCCGAAGTTCCCCCCGTCGGCACTGCTGGAGGCGCTGTTGCGCAGCTATGAGCGCACCGCATCTCCGGTGCCGCTGGGTAGCGTCCGGCGCACCTGTTCGGCGATGGCCCGCGGTGGTATCTACGACCAACTGGCTGGCGGTTTCGCGCGCTACAGCGTGGATGCCGACTGGGTGGTCCCGCACTTCGAGAAGATGCTCTACGACAACGCCCTGCTGCTGCGGGTGTACGCGCACTGGTTCCGCCGCGCCGGAGACCCCCTGGCCGGGCGGGTGGCGGCCGAGACCGCAGCGTTCCTGATCGCCGACCTTGCCGAAGATGGGATGTTCACCTCATCGCTGGACGCCGATGCCGCCGGCTCGGAGGGATCGACCTACGTCTGGACGCCCGGTGAGTTGCGCGCGGTTCTCGGTCCCGACGACGGTGCCTGGGCGGCAAAGGTTTTCGGGGTCACCGATCACGGCACTTTCGAGCATGGCGCCTCCGTCCTACAACTGCCTGCCGAAAACGATCCGCTGCCGGAGCACGCTGAGCGATTCGGGCGGGTGCGCGCGGCACTGCTGGATGCCCGGCGGGGTCGGCCACAACCTGAGCGCGACGACAAGATCGTCACTGCCTGGAATGGGCTGGCGATCACCGCGCTGGCCGAAGCCAGTGTGGCGCTGCGGGATTCCAAACTGCTTGCCGCTGCAGTGGGTTGCGCCGAGGGCGTCGTGTCCCTGCATATGGTCGACGGCCGGCTTCGTCGGGCGAGCCTCGGCGGACGGGTCGGCGAGAGCGCGGCGATCCTCGAGGACCACGCCATGCTGGCCACCGGACTGGCCGCGCTCTACCAGTTGACCGGTGAGCAACGCTGGCTCGACGCCACCACCGGGTTGCTGGATCTGGCCTTGCGGCACTTTGCCGATCCGGATCGATCCGGGCGCTGGTTCGACACCGCCGACGATTCCGAGGCGTTGATGGTCCGTCCGGCCGATCCGCTCGATGGGGCGACACCGTCGGGGGCGTCCTCGGTCGCCGAGGCGCTGCTGACCGCCGCGCATCTCGTCGACTCCGGCCGGGCCGCCCGCTATGCCGATGCGGCCGCGCAGACCCTGCTGGCGCACACTGCGCTGCTGGCCCGGGTGCCGCGCTCGAGCGGGCACTGGTTGGCGGTGGCCGAGGCGGCGGTGCGCGGTCCGTTGCAGATCGCGGTCGCCACCGAGGACGCCGATTCCGGTCTGCTCGCCGCCGCCCGGCAGCTGGCGCCGGGCGGCACGATCGTCGTCGGCGGCCCGGCGGATTCCATGCCTCTGCTGGTCTCCCGGGACCGGGTAGGCGGCGCGGACGCCGCCTACCTGTGCCGGGGCCGGGTGTGCGAACTGCCGGTCACCGGGGCCGCAGAACTCGCCGACGCCCTCGGCCGGCGCGGGTAGCCTCGGCGCCATGCCTTCGTCCACGCTCTCCGCCGAACAAATCGCAGCTGTCGTCCACCGCTATCTGGAGTTGGTCGCCGGCGGCACCGCCGACGACATCGCGGCGCTGTACGCCGACGACGCCACCGTCGAGGATCCGGTCGGCGGTGAGGTCCACATCGGCCGGCACGCCATCCACGGCTTCTACAAGAACATCGAGAATGCGCCACGAGAAACCCAGCTGATCGCCCTGCGGGTGGCCGGGCATGAGGCGGCCTTCATGTTCGCCATCACCGTCGGCGCCGGCGAACACCGGATCCGTATCGAGCCGATCGACGTGATGGTGTTCGACAACGAGGGCAAGATTGCGGCCATGAAGGCGTACTGGTCCCCGGCCGACGTCACCGCTCTGTAGTCGCCGGCGGAGGGTCACCAAAAGACGGCGAACCACATGGCGACGTAGTGGCAAATCGCCGCGACCGCCGTGCAGGCGTGGAAGAACTCGTGGTGGCCGAAGGTC